>CAUPVH010000209.1:0-4361 GCA_963514635.1 uncultured Prevotella sp.
GTCTTGCGATGGGGTATGATCTACGATGCGGCCACGGCCGACAAAGACCTCGGTGTGGTGTTGGCATTAGAGCCAGGTTCGTTAAACAAACCCGCACGAGCCACCAACGCGCAGACCTATAAGCAGGTGTTGGACGACTTGAACGAGGCCGAAACGCTGTTGGCAGACGTTCCTACCACGCCAGGAAACACCGAAATAAACGCCGATGCCGTGCGAGCACTTCGTGCACGCGTGTACCTATACATGGGCGACATGGACAAAGCGTACCAAGAGGCCAAACAATTGGTAGACAAAAACACCTATCCGCTTATCGCTCCCTACACAGCAAAGCTTAACAGCGAAGGAAAAGTAACGCCCACAGAAGACGCTTTTGCGCAGATGTGGTTCTACGATAAGGGTACCGAACAGATTTGGCAACCTTACGTGGCCAAAGAAAACGAAGTGCCTACGGTTACTTCGCTCTATGGCGCCGACCTTTCTACGACTACTCATTGGGACGAGGCCAAGCAGCCAAGCAAAGTGGGCGACTATAACAAACCGCCCTACGTGCCAACGCGCGAAGTGATTAACGACCTCTTTTCCAACGGAAACGACCACCGCGCGCATATCCACTTCGAGTTTGTAAATACCACGGTAAACGACGTGAATGTGTCTACACAACTTTACGTTGTGTCTAAGTTTAAGGGCAATCCCAACTACGCTACGCTCACAAGCACCCATTGGGGAGGCTATGTGCCCAACGGAAATCAGGCACCTAAGCCTTTCCGCATCGCCGAACAATACCTCATTGTGGCCGAGGCAGCCTACAAACTGGGTAACACGGCCGATGCCCAAAGCTATCTTAACACCCTTCGCCAATCGCGTGGCGTGCCTACCACAACAGCAACGGGCGACGATTTGTACCAAGAAATAAAGAACGAGCGCGCACGCGAACTGGCTTACGAAGGGTTCCGCCTTTGGGACTTGCGCCGTTGGAAACTGGGTGTTCGCAAACGTACGATACAAGGAGCCAAGGGATATTATCAAGTTCCTGCATCGTTCTACGCAGGTGGCTATAAAGTCGACATACAAACAGGCAATAAGATGTTTGTGTGGCCGTTCCCCGATAACGAAGTGCAGATAAACCCGAACGTTAAGCAAAACCCTGGTTGGGATAAGCAATGACACATACGCTAACAAAAAACAAATACGCTATGTATAAGAATATAAAGATATGGGCTTTGCTCATCGTGGCATCGTTGGCTAGCGCATGCCAGAAAGACCTTACCTTGGGCGGAACGGAAGACGTCGTTCAAGGCGAGGCGCAGACGCTCACTCTTAAACAAGAGGGCGAAACAAAAACGGTAAGCTTTGCAACACTTGGCGACGAATGGCAAGTGGAAAAAGGGGCTTACGACGCTTGGCTCACCGCGAAAAAGGTGGGACAAACACTCGAACTGACGGCTACGGCCAACGAGGAAGCCGACGAACGCCAAGCCGAAGTGGTGCTGACCACGCCCAGCGGTAAGCAAACGGTAACGGTTACGCAGTTTGGCACGGCACCTTTCATTGCCGTAGACGGCAGCAATGGTACGGCCATCTTCAACCATGAGGCTCATACGGCCGTAGAACTGAACGTTATTTCCAACTCGGATAATTGGCGTGTGGAGCAAGTGGACAAGGAAAACAACAACTGGCTCACGTTCGACGTCGACCAAAAGCAACGCAAGTTGAGGCTAACCCTCACCGCCATCGACCGCAACAGCCCTTGGGCGCAGAGCAGTAGAACCGAAAAGCTGTTCCTCTCTAACGGAAACAAGCACTTCTTGCTCAGCGTAACGCAAAACGGATACGTGCAGTTCCAGCTGCCCGTGTGGGATTTGGACAACTTTAATTTGGCTCGTGTCACCGAACTTGAAGGAGAAAGAAACAACAACCGAGACAGAACTTTCGAGATTGACTCGCTCTTGCCATACAAAGAAGACGTAAATAAAATATACTATGCGTTCCATTCTCCCGGCGAGCAATCCCCCCGTATCTTTTACATGCCCTACTATCAAACCAAGTTAATTGTGAGTGCTTGGTTGAAGGCACCCAAGGGAAAGACCTTCCAAAAAGAATCGTACGACCCTTGGTTGAAACAACAGAACTTTAAAGATGGTAACAAACAGCGTAATGCAACCGAAACGCAATACTACTGCGAAGAAGAAAACCAAACACGATTGGTACACGTCTACAACGACCCCAACAATTTCAAAATGTCTGGCGGCATATACAAGAGTGCCTGTATGAAGTATGTGGTGAGTTCCAATGAACTGAAAGTGGGCAGCAACGGAAAGGCTACCTGTTTCCCCGTATTCATTTCCGAGCGCATGCACAACAAGTCGTTCAAGCTGCAACAGGTGATTGAGTTTGAAAAGAAACGCGGAATGAAACCCGATTTCGAGAACCAATTCAACAGCGAAAAGATAACAACCACCACAGAAGACCCCAGCTGCAAGTACTCGCGCCTGCTCTTCGTACCCGAAAATGCCAGCTACGATGCCGGTTCGTTGGCCAATGTGATTTACTTCTTCAACTGGCGAGGCGTTACGCCCGAAGACATTGATGCTGGTTTGGTGGCCGATGCAGACCTTAGTGGCACCGTTGGCTCGTGCCAAGTGTTCTACATGGGCGGCGAAGTGCTGTACAATCGAGAGGTAGAAGGCACTCCCGGAGTGTACGAATGGTACACCTATACCTTGCCAACCAGCACAAGGAACGCTATCGAAGAGAAAGGTTACAGCTACTTCCGTGGCGACAACAGCGGCTTTGTTACTTACTTCCGTGGCGAGGCCGACCTCATCGACATGCGTCCGCAGCAAACGCGTACGGTCATTACTTACTATAAGAGTAAGCATTATGTAGACCTAATCAAGAAAACTCTCAACTTATAGACAACTCATCCGATGAAAAAGTTCAGAAAAATATATACATTGGCGGCTTGTATGACGTTGACGATAGGCCTGTTTTCAGCCTGTAACGACGACCTGCTCTCCACGCAAAGCAACCCTAACGCTGCCCAAACCTCCGCCGACGAGGCCTTTCCTTGGCAACCCGGTATGGCTTTCATTAAACTAAAACCGGGCGTAAACCCCAGCACACGCGCGGCAACGCAGAGCGTAACACGTGCAAAGGTGTTCAACAATACCGACGTAAAGGTGGAACAGGTGTTCGACATGAACAGCGAGTATGCCGAATTGAAGCGTGCAAGAGGGCTCGATCGTTGGTTTGTGGTGAAATTCGACAGCACGAAGAACGTGGAAGAAGTGCTTAACGAACTACTTCGCGACCCTGCCATCGAGAAAGCCCACGGCAACGTGCAAATTACGCCCAGCAAGGTGAAGTACACCCCGGCATCGCGTGCGCCTATTCCCTCTAACAAACTAAGGCCTGCAAACGATGGCGCAGGTTACTTAAACTTCAGTGACCCCTATTTGAAGTACCAGTGGCATTACACCACAACACTCGACTCGTATGGCCTGTTTAAAAAGGGGGCAGACATAAACTTATTCCCCGCGTGGCAGAAAGAAACGGGCAGCCCCAACGTGGTGGTAGCCGTGATGGATTCGGGTATCGACTTCGAACACGAAGACTTGGCTGCCTCTGCATGGAAAGGTGTCGATGCTCAAACGGGCAAAGAGATACACGGACGCAACTTCTATGCCGCCGAACACGGTAAAGACCCCAACGTTATCATCGCTGGCGGACACGGAACGCACGTGGCCGGAACCATTGCCGCAAGAAACAACAACGGCGTTGGCGTTAGTGGTGTGGCTGGTGGCAACGGCAGCGACGACTCGGGCGTGCGACTGATGAGCTGCGAAATATACGGACGCGATGGAACTAACGAGACGGCATCTACCGCTTACATCGTTAAGGCCTTCGAGTTTGCTGCCGAAAAGGGTGCTTCTGTATGCAACTGCTCGTGGGGTTACGCCTTCGACCGCAAGAAATACCTCAACAACGAGAACTTCCAAAGCATCTTTAAAAAGCAGTTCGACTTGCTGAAAGAGGGCATTAACTACTTTACCGACTTTGCCGGATGCGACCCGCAGGGCAACAAAAAAAACGGCGCCTACATGAAAGGTGGCCTTGTTATCTTTGCATCGGGTAACGATTCGCAATACGACATCGAGATGATACCTGCCTCTTATCCACGCGTGGTGGCCGTGGGAGCAACCAACAGTATGGGTATTCCCACCGACTATATGAACAAGGGACCGTGGGTTGACATCCTTGCACCAGGCGGAACCACCGAAACCGGCGAGGTAATGAAGGGCGTATTAAGTACTGTACCCAAGAATTTCGCCCAGTTGAAAACAGGTTCTACGCCCAATACC
>CAUPVH010000210.1:0-4357 GCA_963514635.1 uncultured Prevotella sp.
CTGCAACGAGTGCAGACGACGAAGACGGAGGTTTCAACTACGAGAAGTTTATCGGCGAAAACCTCTTCGGCAAGATAGGTATCTTGGTTTTTGTGCTGGGTATTGCTTTCTTCGTTAAGTATGCCATCGACCAAAATTGGATAGGGCACACCATGCGCACAGCCCTTGGCTTTGGCGTAGGTACATTGCTTTTGGGCCTGGCTTGGAGGCTGGGCAAGCACTATCGTGCGTTCAGTTCGCTGTTGGCTGGTGGCGGATGTGCCGTGTATTACGTCACTACGGCCATCGCTTTCCACTATTATCAGCTCTTCTCGCAGTCGGTTGCCTTCGGCATCATGGTGGTTGTAACGTTGTTTATGGCATGGACGGCTCGGCATTACGAGCGTCGCGAATTGGCTGTAACGGCCATAGTGGGTGGCTTTCTCGCACCATTCCTCACCGCAACGGGTACGCCCAACTTCCTTTTCTTATACGTATATATGGTTATTTTGGGCTTAGGTAGCCTCTACCTTTCGTGGGGAACGCGTTGGAACGAGTTGCCTTTGATAAGCGCCGCCGCCACATATCTGGCCTTATTCTTAATCGGTAAAGACTTTGTTGAGTTGCCTTATGGCGTTCATATCTGGTTCTATGGCCTGTTCTGGGTTATCTCTACGGCAAGCTGCTTTACACTTTTGCGGCGCGGAATGGTACCAATATTTACGGGTTTCCACATTGCGACGATGGTTTTTAGCAGCATGTTCACCATCTTGTTCGTTGCCATGCTGGGCGAAGATGAATATTATGAGAATGGTTTTACGGCCCTTACAATGGGTGCCGCCTACGTAGGCTTGCATCTATGGCTAAGATATAAGGAGCAGAGCAAGGACTTAACGCAGGCCATAATGCTGGGCTTGGGCTTGGTTTACCTCTCCGCTTCGTTGCCTTTGTTCTTCTCTGGCGCGGTGCTCACCGTCTGTCTGTCGGCCGAAATGGTGCTTTTGCTTTGGCTCTATTGCCGACTCGACATGGGTGTTTACGGCGTTGCGGCCATCGTTGTGTTGTTCGTCACCATACTTGGCGAAGGAAGTGAATTGCTCTTTGCGGCAACTCCAAAGGTTTCCACACTCGTGTTCAACTCCCATTTCATGTCTACAATCTTCCGCGGTCTTTGTTTCTTGGCCTTCGCGCGCATAATGGACCGCAACAAGGAGAAACTCTACGACCTGTACGTGCCGTGGAATCACATCGTATATGGGGTGGGCATTATAACCATCTACGCCTGCCTCAGCACCGAAATGGACTTGTTTATCCCTTCGCCCACCTACAATGCCGCAGTTACTTGGTTGCGTATAGCCACGCTATTTGCCATTGCCGTGGGTTTCGGTCGCCGTTATCCGGCCAGCAAGTATGGTTGGTTGTACGCCATTTACTTGTTATTGGCCTTGTTCCTTATAGCAGGCGACGTGTTCTACTACGGCAAATATACCAAGCCCATGCCTGCCATTGGCATGCAATGGCTGGGCATTGCTTGTGCCATAGGGCTTTATGTGCATGCGAGCAGAAGCTATTACAAGCATGCCGAAAAGCAAACAACACCCTTTACCGTTTTCCTTAACGTGTCGGCTACCTTGCTGTGGGTGAGCATGGTGCGTGCCTTGCTGATGCAGATGGGGGTAGAACAGTTCAGTGCAGCCCTATCTTTGTCGCTAGCTGCTGTGGGAACGTTGCAAATGACCTTGGGCATGCGCCTGCCAAACAAAACCATGCGCTGGTTAAGCATCGGCACTTTTGGCGTAATTATTGCCAAGTTGGCCCTCTACGATGTATGGCGCATGCCTGCCGTTGGACGCATCGTGGTGTTTATCATCCTTGGCGCGCTGTTGCTAACGCTATCGTTCATGTATCAAAAACTGAAAGATACGCTGAACCTTGGTGGGGAAGACGATGCCCAGAAGCCACTTGACAGCAAGTGCTTACAAGGCGATGGCGAATCCCAAAACTGCTCCGAATAGATTAAGCCTATCGCGCAATAGATATTATCTGTTTGAGGGTATTGATAATGTTCATAATTTTGCAATCGTAAAAAAAATAAAGTACAAATGTTTTTAACAAATTTCTTTTTAGCGATTATGAGTATAACAATGCCGACTCTTCCATACGCCACCAACGCATTGGAGCCTGTTATCAGTGAACAAACGGTAAATTTCCATTACGGAAAACACCTTCAAAACTATGTAAACACCCTGAACACGCTTATCCAAGGCACTGAGTTCGAGGGCAAGAGCGTTGAAGAAATCGTAAAGACAGCACCCGATGGGCCTATCTTCAACAACGCAGGGCAGACGCTTAACCACACCTATTACTTCTTGCAGTTTAAGTCGCCCGTTAAGGGTAACGAGCCTACTGGCAAGATTGCAGAGGCTTTGGTGCGCGACTTCGGTAGCGTTGAGAACTTTAAGAAAGAGTTTTCGCAAGCTGCTGCAACGCTCTTCGGTTCGGGTTGGGCATGGCTGTCGCAAGATAAGGACGGCAAATTGGTTATCACCAAGGAGGCTAACGCCGGCAATCCTCTACGCCAAGGCAACAACCCATTGTTGGGCATAGACGTTTGGGAGCACGCTTACTACTTGGATTACCAAAACCGTCGCGTGGACCACTTGGCCGCTTTGTGGGACATCATCGACTGGAAAGTGGTTGAAGGCCTTATGAAATAAGCCGTCTTTTCAACGTATACATTGTGCAATAGATTTCCAAAACAAAATTAAAACAAAATCATAGAACGCTTGTCGGACATCGTTGGAGCGCGACTTTTAACGAGAACGCGCCACCAACGGCACCGACGACAAAAATACTTAATACACATTATGCAATCAATCATCAATTCAATGCTGCCCGAATTTAAGGTGCAAGCTTATCAAAATGGCGAGTTCAAAACCGTATCTAGCGAAGACGTAAAGGGCAAATGGGCCATTTTCTTCTTCTATCCAGCAGACTTTACCTTCATTTGCCCCACCGAGTTGGTAGACTTGGCAGAGAAGTACGAAGAGCTGAAGAAGATGGGTGTTGAGGTTTACTCGGTTAGCTGTGACACGCACTTCGTTCACAAGGCTTGGCACGACGCTTCTGACAGCATTAAGAAGATTAACTACACCATGTTGGCCGACCCACTCGGCGTGCTGGCTAAGGGCTTTGGTGTATTCATCGAAGAAGAAGGTATGACTTACCGTGGTACTTTCGTTGTTGACCCAGAGGGCAAAATCAAGATCGCCGAAATTCAAGATAACAGCGTAGGCCGTAACGCCGAAGAGCTTGTTCGCAAGGTTGCTGCTGCTCAGTTCGTGGCATCTCACCCCGGCGAAGTTTGCCCCGCTAAGTGGAAACAAGGCGCTGAAACGCTGAAACCCAGCATCGATCTCGTTGGCAAAATCTAATTTAGAGCCACGCATTTAGGTATTTGGCGATTACGGTCAAATCTTTATATATTTCCCAGTTGCCCCATCTCTCCCCGTTAGGTGGGGAATGGGGCAACTTATTAGAAAAACAGACCCAACACAATTTATCATTTTAGTAGAGTTATAAAACATATCAACGCCTTTGGAACGTCCTAAGAAATCCCGTGAAATTGATTGAAAATCTAGGATAGCTAGAAATATAAAAGATGGGAATAAGGGGCTTATAAAGCACTTATGCCTCCTTCTTGTACGCCTGTTCCAAGCGTTTTAAGCATATAAAAACTCCTTAAAGAAACCAACACTATGCTCGATACCTCGATACTCAAACAAGTTAGCGACGTGTTCGCTGGCTTAGAAAACGACTATGTTCTTGACGTTCGAACCGACGTTTCGCGCGCCGAATCGGCCGAACTGAAAGCATTCGTAAACGATTTTGTGTCTACTTCGGCACACTTGTCGGCCAATTTCACCGACACCAACGACGCCCAACTGTCGTTCTCGCTGCTTAAAGGCGGCCAACCAGTGGGCATAACCTTCCGCGGTATTCCCAACGGGCACGAGTTTACATCGCTACTCTTGGCCGTTCTCAATGCCGATGGTAAAGGAAAGAACCTGCCCGACGAGGCTATCAGCAGAAGAATTGCAAACCTCAAAGGAGAAATTAAGCTACAAACATACGTGTCGTTGACGTGTACAAACTGTCCCGACGTGGTGCAAGCACTCAACATCGTGGCATTGGCAAACAGCAGGATAAGCAGCGAAATGATTGACGGAGCCCTCTTCCAAGATGAAGTTGCACGATTAAACGTACAGGCTGTACCTGCTGTTTATGCCAATGGCGAGCTTTTGCACATCGGTCGCGGCGACCTAGGCGAACTGCTGGGCAAGCTTGAAGACATGTTTGGCAGCGAAGAAGACAGCAA
>CAUPVH010000211.1:0-4347 GCA_963514635.1 uncultured Prevotella sp.
AGGTTTGATAAATTGATATGCACTGTATATATCGGGTATCGCTGAATAGTTACAATAAACGACAACAAATTTAAATTCTCTTAAAACTTGGATATAAGTATTTTCTATTCTCCCATTTATCACTATCTTTGCATAAAACCAATTAAAAAGACAACACACTTAAATGTTTGAAAATCTTAGCGACAGACTTGAAAGGTCTTTTAAAATAATTAAAGGTGAAGGAAAAATCACCGAAATCAACGTGGCCGAAACCCTTAAAGACGTGCGCAGAGCCTTGCTCGATGCCGACGTTAACTATAAGGTGGCCAAGACTTTCACCGATACGGTAAAGCAAAAGGCACTGGGCATGAACGTTCTTACGGCCGTTAAGCCTGGGCAACTGATGGTTAAGATTGTGCACGACGAGCTAGCTGCGCTCATGGGTGGCGAAACCGTAGGCCTGCAACTTACAAATCGTCCGGCAATCATATTGATGTCGGGCTTGCAAGGTTCGGGTAAAACCACGTTTAGCGGTAAGCTTGCCAATCTGCTTAAAGGCAAACAGCACAAGAACCCCTTGCTCGTGGCTTGCGACGTGTATCGTCCTGCGGCTATCGAGCAGCTTAGGGTTGTGGCCGAACAAGTGGGTGTGCCTGTTTATAGCGAACCCGACAACAAGAATGTGGTGGAAATAGCCAACAACGCCATTCGTGAGGCCAAAGCCAAAGGCAACGATGTGGTGATTGTGGACACCGCCGGGCGCTTGGCCGTTGACGAAGAGATGATGGACGAAATCTATCGTCTGAAACAAGCTTTGAACCCCGACGAAACCCTTTTCGTGGTGGATTCGATGACGGGACAAGACGCCGTGAATACCGCTCGCGAGTTTAACGACCGCTTGGACATAGACGGCGTGGTGCTGACAAAGCTAGATGGCGACACGCGTGGTGGTGCTGCGCTAAGCATTCGCACGGTTGTTACAAAGCCCATTAAGTTCGTTGGTACGGGCGAGAAGATGGAAGCCATCGACATTTTCCATCCGGAGCGTATGGCCGACCGCATTTTGGGCATGGGCGACATCGTGTCGTTGGTTGAAAGAGCCCAAGAACAGTTCGACGAAGAAGAGGCAAAGCGCCTGCAAAAGAAGATACAAAAGAACAAATTCGACTTTAACGATTTCCTTAAACAGATTGAACAGATAAAGAAAATGGGAAATCTTAAAGACTTGGCGTCGATGATACCCGGCGTAGGTAAAGTCATTAAGGACGTAGACATCGACGACAACGCCTTCAAGGGCATCGAAGCGATCATCAAAAGCATGACGCCCAAAGAACGAACAAATCCTGAAATCCTTAATAACAGCCGTCGACAACGTATTGCGAAGGGCAGCGGAACCAACATCCAAGAGGTTAACAGACTGATAAAACAGTTTGACCAAACACGAAAGATGATGAAGATGATGACCGGAACCAATATGGCGAAGATGGCCGGCATGGCGAGTAAGATGAAAGGAATGCCCGGAATGCCGAAACTTTAAAAACTAACTAAGAAATGATGCAGTTAATCGATGGAAAAGCAACTGCTACTGCCATCAAGGCGGAGATTGCCGAAGAAGTAAGGCAAATCGTTGCTAACGGAGGTAAACAACCGCACTTGGCCGCGGTGCTGGTAGGCCATGATGGTGGTTCGGAAACGTATGTGAAGAACAAAGTGATTGCTTGCGAGCAATGTGGCTTTAAGTCTACCCTCATCCGCTTTGAGGAAAACGTTACCGAGGACGAACTGTTGGCTTGCGTAGACAAGCTGAACAAGGACGAAGACGTGGACGGATTTATCGTGCAATTGCCCTTGCCTAAGCACATCGACGAGCAAAAGATTGTCGAGGCAGTGGATTATCGCAAAGACGTAGACGGTTTTCATCCCATCAACGTGGGGCGCATGGCCATTGGTTTGCCGTGTTTCATCTCGGCCACACCGTTGGGTATCCTCACCCTTTTGCAGCGTTACGGCATCGCCACTTCGGGTAAGAAGTGCGTTGTGCTTGGCCGTAGCAACATCGTTGGTAAGCCAATGGCGCAGCTGATGATGCAAAAGCAATACGGCGATGCCACTGTTACGGTGTGCCACTCGCACTCGCCGTCGCTCAAAGACGAGTGTCGCGAGGCCGATATCATCGTAGCAGCCATCGGACGCCCCGACTTCGTTACGGCCGACATGGTGAAAGAGGGTGCCGTTGTGATTGATGTGGGCACCACGCGCGTGGAAGACCCATCGCGAAAGGGCGGTTTCCGACTGAGCGGAGACGTTAAGTTCGACGAGGTTGCGACCAAGTGTTCCTTCATTACGCCTGTTCCGGGCGGCGTTGGCCCAATGACCATCTGCTCGTTGATGAAGAATACCCTCTCGGCAGGTAAGAAAGAATTTTATAAATAAATATGGAGTGGATGGCGAACGGGGCGTTCGTGCCTCGTTCGCCATTCGCAAAACGCAATGAATAGCGAGGATTATTACGAACAAGGCAATGCCTATCGCCGGCAGGGAAATTGGCAAAAGGCGTTGGAATGCTATGCGGAGGCCATAGAATTGGACCCCGAAAGTCCTGCGGTTCAAGCGCGGGAGATGCTCAACAGCATCTTGGCCTTCTACTCTAAGGACGCCCTTAATCCTTGAAAAACAAATTACTGCACATTGGCGACAACCTTTCGCCGTCGTTGCAAGTAAAGAAATTCAATCGCAACACATGCAGTTGCGATGCCACAACGAAAGTACTGCCCAAGGCAGCATATAAGAAAGAAGTTATGAACAAGATAAAAGGAGCCGTGGTTATCAACACCGACAGGCGCAAAGGATGCGATCTGTGCGTCGTGGCGTGGCCATACGACGTGTTGGAACTGGCTCGGAAAAAGGTGAATGCTAGCGGATATGCTTATGCGCAAGCCGTGAAAGCCGAGGCATGTGTGGGTTGCGCCGCGTGCGGAACCGTCTGCCCCGATGGTTGCATCACCGTTTATAGAATGAAAGTGAAGGAGAATAGTGATGGCAGAGCGTGAAGTCAGACTAATGAAAGGTAATGAGGCGATAGCTCATGCGGCCGTTCGCGCCGGCATCGACGGGTACTTCGGCTATCCCATCACCCCTCAAAGCGAGATAATTGAAACATTGGCCCAGCTGCGCCCTTGGGAAACCACGGGCATGGTGGTGCTGCAAGCCGAAAGCGAAGTGGCATCCATCAACATGCTTTACGGCGGCGGAGGGTCGGGTAAGCGCGTAATGACCTCGTCGTCGTCACCAGGTGTGGCCCTCATGCAAGAGGGAATATCCTATATGGCGGGTGCCGAGATACCGGGACTTATCGTTAACGTGCAACGTGGTGGCCCGGGTTTGGGTACCATTCAGCCTTCGCAAGGCGACTATTTCCAAAGCACGCGCGGCGGCGGCAACGGCGACTACAATGTCATTGTGCTAGCTCCCAATTCGGTACAAGAGATGGCCGACTTCGTAGACTTGGCCATGAACTTGGCCTTTAAGTACCGAAATCCGGCCATGATACTGAGCGATGGCGTTATCGGACAGATGATGGAGAAGGTGGTTCTTCCGCCAATGAAACCTCGCCGAACCGAAGAAGAAATAATAAAGGAATGCCCTTGGGCATCAACAGGCCGCACTCGTGGCCGCGAACCCAATATCATCACCTCGCTCGAACTGCGCCCTGAGTTGATGGAAGAAAAAAACAGGGCACTGCAAGCCAAGTACGAAGAAATACGCAACAACGAAGTGCGTTTTGAAACACTGCTCACCGACGATGCCGAATACGTCTTCGTAGCTTTTGGCAGTGCGGCGCGCGTGGCCGAAAAAGCCGTAGAGCTGGCTCGCGAAGAAGGCATACGTGTTGGGCTTTTCCGTCCCATTACGCTATGGCCTTTCCCCGAACGTCAGTTGGCTAGCCTTGCACAAGGCAAGAAAGGCTTGCTCGTTGTAGAGATGAACGCAGGGCAAATGGTACAAGACGTGCGCTTGGCCGTTGAAGGAACAGTCCCCGTGGCCCACTTTGGCCGACAAGGCGGCATCGTTCCCGAACCCGAAGAGATTGTAAAAGCGTTAAAGGAGAAGTTGCAATGACCACAGATATAATCAGTCCTGAGAATCTAGTTTACGCTAAACCGGCACTCTTGAACGACACAACCATGCACTATTGCCCCGGTTGTTCGCACGGCGTGGTACACAAACTCATAGCCGAGGTTATCGCCGAGATGGGTATGGAAGAGAAAACGGTGGGCATTAGCCCCGTTGGTTGAGCCGTGGTTGCCTCTCGCCACATCGACATCGAAGGACAAGAAGGCCCTCATGGTCTCCCTCCGGCAATTGCAG
>CAUPVH010000212.1:0-4324 GCA_963514635.1 uncultured Prevotella sp.
TAATAGTATAACAACTTACAATTTTATGAAGAGTTAAACGGTTCATTTCTTATATTTTCTTATAACTGTACTAAAAAATGGCGCGATTTATTCATTTCCGTTCTGTTTTGTGGAAAGGTTAAAACTTGTATTTCCCTTAATGTATCTAGGGTGTGTGTGCTCCTTTTATGCCTGTGTGGGCAGCGTCTGCTAATGAGTGTTAACGCATTCGCTTGTTTTGTTATTGCTTTTGGCGTCGTATCTGTTTTTTGGGAAAGCTTTTGGTTTTGTAGCTGTTTTTTGCTTGTATTGTAAAGAGAGGAAAGAGCTTTTAAAGGTGAAAGGGCTTTTAAAGGTGAAAGAGTGAAAAGGTGAAAGGGTGAAAAGATGGCTGACACCTTTTAAAGTTGTCTTGTGGTTTTTAGATTTTCTAGTTCAGTCTAGTTCTCGGACAAGTCTGACCTGTCTGACCTGTCTGACCTGTCTGACTTGTCCTATTAGCCTAACGCCACCTATACATTTGGCTTAACTCCTTAACTTCTTTAACTCCTAAATGTGAAAAGATGGCTGCGCCTACTAACGTGTTGGCTGTCTAATCTAGAAAAACAATCGATTCGCTTTATGTTCCTTATGTTCTTATGTCAAATATAGGGCAGAGTCTGTGTCAAAGCGCGATATAAGAACTTGCCAACTTGTCTGCTCACCAACTTAAAGTTTGTCGTATTTTTAGCAATAATTTTAACATTGTGAGTGCCCTTTTTCTCCACCAGTCGTCCATCTGGCGCAAAAATTCAATTCTCGCGAGGGTTTGTTTTGGATCAGGATGGGGCACTACTTATAAAGAGCGACAACCCAATTGGTGTAGTATGAATATGCAACTAGTATCCTATTGAGTACGATTTGCACCAAAATACCCTGCATTTAGCACCAAAATACCCTGCATTTAGCACCAAAATACCCTACATTTAGCACCAAAACGCACTGCGTTTAGCGGCAAAATGCACTGCAAAATGCTGTAAAATGCAGGCTGATATGCTGCTAAATGCAACAAAATGCAAGACTGAATGCAACAAAATACGCAAAGTTTGGTGCTTAAAGCATGTCTTCCGATAGGAGAAAGTGTCGAAAATGGGCAAAAGCCACTTTAAATAGTGGGGTTTTAGGTGCTAAATGCAGAAAATTGGGGTTGGAGAAAACACGAACAGGCTACCATCTAGAAAGGCAAAATGGTGCTAAATGCAGACGGGGTTCTTAAATATGGACATATAATGGGCGGCAAAAGATGGGAAATGGCAGCTAAATGCCTACCTTTAGCCCATTATTTTCGCTAGAATGGGTTGGCTAATAGTATGTGTTTTGTAAAATATTATTACGAATATTAACTTTCTGTGCTTATAAGTTTGTGAGTTTGTGAGTTTGTGAGTTTATGAGTTTATGAGTTTATGAGTTTATGAGTTTCTGAGTTATTGAGTTATTGAGTTTGTGAGTTTGTGAGTTTGTGAGTTTATGAGTTTATGAGTTTGTGGGTTTATGAGTTTATGAGTTATTGAGTTTAAGAGTTATTGAGTTTAAGAGTTATTGAGTTTAAGAGTTATTGTGTTTGTGAGTTATTGTGTTTGTGAGTTATTGAGTTTGTTAGTTCATGCGTTGTTGAGTTATTGAGTTGATGGGTTGTTGAACTGTTAAGTGCGGTGTTCGTATATTATATTTCCACAGAATGCGTATTATATTTATATTGTGTGTTGTGAAAGTCTACTTTCATTTTTCAATGCAATATACAAAATAGGCACTGCTTTTTGTGCTGACTGTAACGTTGTGTTTGGTGCATAGCATGTATAATAGCCTTTCAAACATGCTTTTCGGAACCCCGAACAGCAAAAAATGGCATAAAAACTTGGTCGTTAGGAAAATATGGTGTAATTTTGCACCGCAATTTGTAGACATTGCACCCAAACGAAGAATAAGTTAAACATTAAAAATAGAAAACAAGACATGATTATTGTACCCGTAAAAGATGGTGAAAACATCGAAAGAGCGCTTAAGAAGTTCAAGAGAAAATTCGAAAAGACTGGCGTAGTTAAAGAACTCCGCGCTCGTCAACAATACGACAAACCCTCTGTGCTGAAGCGTCTCAAGATGGAGCATGCCGTTTACGTGCAGAAGCTTCGCACAATGGAGGAATAATTTGTCGGTGAAAAATTTGGTGGTTTAAAGTTTAATGCGTAAATTCGTTGCCAGATACCTTTATCGGTCTGCAATGAGTATGACGACAGAACAATTTTTGAACTACCTGCAGTATGAGCTTAACCGCTCGGAGTTGACCATAGCTAGCTATGGCGACGACCTGCGCGCTTTCGAGGCATTTTTCAAAAACAAGGATACTCAGCTCTCGTGGGAGGCAATAGATGCCGACCTTATCCGCGACTGGATGGAGAGCATGATGGATAAAGGATGCAGTGCCACTACAATCCAAAGGCGATTGAGTGCATTGCGTTCTTTTTTTCGTTTTGGCCTAACTCGCGGCTATGTGGAGAAAAATCCTGCACGGGGTGTTGTTGGTCCGAAACGTAGCAGGCCGCTACCGCAGTTTTTGCGCGAGGGGGAGATGAACCGACTGCTGGACGATGTGCCCGTGGGCGACAGCTATCGCGACTTGCTGGGCTATACCATCGTGCTGACGTTCTACTCTACGGGTATGCGCTTGGCTGAATTGGTGGGTCTCAACGATGACAGCATCGACTTCGAGGCGCGCGTCATCAAGGTGGCGGGTAAGGGCAGCAAACAGCGGCTTATACCCTTTGCCGACGAGTTGGAGGCAGGGCTGAAAGCCTACATCGCACGACGAGATGCCGAAGTGGCGCGTTGCGACAAGGCTTTCTTCGTAGACCAACGGGGCGAACGCGTAAAGCGTGGCGCGGTGCAGAACAGCGTTCGCGCCAGTCTGGCCAAGGTTACGTCGATGAAAAAACGTTCGCCACACGTGTTGCGGCATAGTTTTGCCACGGCGATGCTGAACAATGATGCGGGATTGGAGAGCGTAAAGAAACTGCTTGGGCACGAAAGCCTTTCGACAACCGAGATATATACGCACACCACATTCGAACAACTGAGAAAGATATACGACAAAGCCCATCCACGGGCCTAACCTTTTTAAATGATAGGAGATATATTATGGAGATCAAAATTCAAGCGATTCATTTCGACGCGACAGAACAGTTGCATGCGTTTATCGAGAAGAAAGTGTCTAAGCTGGAAAAAACTTACGAGCAGGTGCAGAAAGCCGACGTGTCGCTGAAGGTGGTGAAACCCGCCACGGCCATGAACAAGCAAGCCAGCATAACGGTAACGTTCCCCGGAAACACCGCTTTTGCCGAAAAAACTTGCGACACATTTGAGGAAAGTGTTGACCAATGCGTAGACTCTTTAAAGGTTCAACTAACGAAAATTAAGGAAAAACAACGCGAACGCTAAAAAAAACGCGGAAATATTTTGGTGAATAAAAAATAATATCTACCTTTGCAGCCGTCTTAGAACACGTGCTACATGCTTTGAAAGACGGCTGCAAGGTTTTTGCCGCTTAGGTTAGAACAAGCAGGGTGATTTGACAGGCTAACGCGATACAGGTTAAAAGGCAAACACACCTATATATAATAAGGTGTGCAAACGACAAGGGTGGTTACCAGAGTGGCCAAATGGGGCAGACTGTAAATCTGCTGTCTTTCGACTTCGGTGGTTCGAATCCATCACCACCCACTTTCAGTAGAAGTTTAGCCTTCTCGCAATGAACAATGCAAACGTTGTTTATGTGATAGAGTGAAGCGAGAATGCAAGCATGCGGAAATAGCTCAGTTGATAGAGCACTAGCCTTCCAAGCTGGGGGTCGCGGGTTTGAGCCCCGTTTTCCGCTCTAACCAATGCTGTAATAGCTCAGTGGTAGAGCACTTCCTTGGTAAGGAAGAGGTCCTGAGTTCAACTCTCAGTTACAGCTCTATCACGGTTCTTTTTTGCATTGGAAAACCATTTGATAAATCAATTAATAAATAAAAAGCAAAGCTATGGCTAAAGAAACATTTGTGCGCACCAAGCCGCATGTTAACATTGGTACTATTGGTCACGTAGACCACGGTAAGACCACCTTGACCGCTGCCATTTCTAAGGTTCTCCATGAGAAGGGCTTCGGTTCTGAAGACGTTAAGTCTTTCGACCAAATTGACAACGCTCCCGAAGAAAAAGAGCGTGGTATCACCATCAACACCGCTCATATCGAATACGAAACGGCTAACCGTCACTACGCTCACGTAGACTGTCCGGGTCACGCCGACTATGTGAAGAACATGGTAACTGG
>CAUPVH010000213.1:0-4317 GCA_963514635.1 uncultured Prevotella sp.
CAAGTCGTCTGACACCTCATCGCCAGAAAAATAGCAATAAAGCTTACATTCTTCATCAAGTGTGGTGTCACCATCCATGAAACGAGCCACTAAAATCCTGATTTCTTCGTTCTTATTCATTGCTTTGTTGTTTTAATTGCTGTCTGATGGCCTGTCGTGCACGGCTCAACGCCTTTCTGACAGCCGTTTCATTACTCCCCGTGAGTGTTGCTATCTCACACATTTCCATGCCTTCCATGTGACGAAGCCGCATGATTGTCTGCTGCATCGTGGGCAGTTTGTCAACAAGCTGAATCACCTTTTCGTAGCGTTCGTCGCATGTTGGCTCGCTTTCCGCCACGTTTTCGGGAATATCAATGGTGGTTTGAAGTCGCCGTAAACAATCAACACAGCGGTTTTTCACCAGCACCAAAGCCAGAGGCCCCATGGGAATACGCAGCTTGTCGAGCAATTGCCAGAGCTTCAACAACACATCCTGCACAACATCCTCAGCCTCCTCGCTAGCTTTTAGATAGCTGCGAGCAACGGAAAGCATGCGCGGACGGTTGCGTTCCACCTCTTCTTTATATTCGTCGACGGTCATTTGTTGTTCTCTTATTTACTTATAGTACGCAGGATTTTGCCTTTTGTGACACAAAAATACGTATTTCTTGCATTAAATCAAAAAATAAGAGATTTGAAACTATTCTTTGCTCATACTTCGTAGGGCGTTACGGATTAAACAGGCGACATCTGCTTGTAAGGATAAAATGCTTAACACCCTAATATATAAGGGTTAACCTGATTACAAACTAAGCATTCATTGCGTAACGTCGAGGTTTGTAAACAAAGCAACAACACTATACTCGCAATGTGACACAAGTATGGCGATGAAACCATCTTGATTTTTAATATTTCTATAAATTGAGCGTAGTTTGTTACCTTTCAGATGCAAACACAGGATAAACACTCCTCTCATTTACGAAGTGCTGTACAAATCAACTCGCTGGTTTATAAACTCACGAAAAACCAACAACTTCCGAATGAACCAATTCATCAACCCAGAAACTCGTCAACTCAAAAAATTATAAACTCATCAACTAACCAACTCAAAACTTAAATTGTTATCTTTTATTTTACAATGTCATTCTAACTTTTGCTCCGTTCTAGCGAAAATATAGGCTCAAAAGTAGGTAAATGGCCACTATTTCTAGCCTTTCACGCCATTCGTTTTGTCTATTTTTAAGGAAAAAACCTGCATTTTGCACCATTTTACCTTTCTAGTTTGTCTGCCAGCTCGAAATTTTTCATGTCCAATAACGCACTTTTACCCCCTAAAACCCCACTTTTTAATGGCTATTTTGCCCCTCTTAGCCATGTTTTTAATGATTCTAAGAGGTTTTGTTTATACCATTGCAGCGTATTTTTATGCTTTTCGGCTTCCATTTAGCACCATTTTGACTTGCATTTAGCAGCATTTTACCTTGCGTTTAGCGGCAAAACGAAATGCATTTAGCGGCAAAACGCACTCCATTTAGCACCAAAACGCACTACGTTTAGCAGCAAACAGCCCCGAAAGAGGTATAAATGGCGACTTATTGAAATAAATATTCATTTTGCCGCATGTACATGCTAACCTCTTTTTGCATCAAAACAACCTTCGCGAGAATCGATTTTTTGCGGCAAGGTGCGCGCTTGGTTAGCGGAAAGGGCACTCATAATGTTAAATTTCTCACTGAAAACCAGACAAAATAGGTGCGCCACATACAGGCGTATGAGCAACGGGACGGAACGCATGTACGCCTACGACCATCAGCGCGAGCAGCATAAAAAATGGGGGTGTTTAGCGAAACATTTCAAAAATAATGTGGCGTTTACCATTTTTTTACTACTTTTGTAGTAACTAAAACCTACATATCATGACAAACAACAAACGATTGGCATACATGCTTACTTGTATTTTGGCTTTGTTTCTTGTAGCGTGCGAGAAACCACTGGTTGAAGACGAGCATGAAAAAGTGGCAGATCCTGATGGCATAACGCTCATTTTTGAAGCTCCAACAGCGCAGCCCTACGCCGAAATTGGTGAAACTGGCGCTAGATACGCTGTTAAAAATGCACCCTTAACCCAGTTAAGTGTAAGTGTGTTTAAGGGTGGTAAACGCGTAAAGCGTGTGCACCAGTCGGCAGACAACGATGTATTTATGAAACCATCCTTGCGACTAGACGATGGCACATACACCGTTGTGGCAGTGGCTCATGCCGGAATGGGGCATGCAACCATCACCAATGCACAGCGAATAAGCTTTTATAAGAACAAAATTACCGACACATACGTCTATAATGGCGAAATAACCGTATCAGGTAAGTCAACATTCACACTGCCTATGAAACGCGTAACAGCCATGTTCCAGCTATCTGTTACCAGTCCGTTGCCACAAAATGTGGCACAAGTGGAGTTCAGATACACGGGCGGAAGTAGCACGTTAGATGCCAAAAGCCTTGAAGGGTGCGTTAATTCACGACAGGCTGAAACGCGCGAAGTTACTGAAACGATGAAAACCACTCCACCAACATTTGCCATTTACACCTTTCCACGCACCGAGAGCGAGGGTTTGAAAATAAAAGTGAGTTTCAATGACAAGAACGGAAACAGCCTATACGAGGAGAATTATGAAGAGGTACAAGTGAAGCTTGGCATGAAAACATGCTATAAATGCAACCTGCCCAAAGATTTTGTCGACGCTTTAGCAAAAAGAAAATGTGTTATTGAAGAGTGACATTGGGAGAATGCTGAAAATAACAATTAGCAAGAAGGTCACAAAGAAGATGAACTGGCACCGAATTAAGCAAAGCACGTAAAATACTTCACAAGGCAAACATGGCTTACCGCTCTATCCACTTCACTGCCACGCGGCACACTTCGGCCGTATCTCCATCTGGCGTACACTTCACTATTTGGTAAAGTTCCTCACCATCTTCTACCTCTTCCTTATAATAATGCAGTACATCGCCAAAATGACTTTCTGCCACATAAGCCACATCTACACGCCTAACACGATAAGCGCGGTGCCAAGATTCGGGCTTTAAGTCGAAAAGATGTTCAAGGTACTTCACGCTATTGATGTGCCCATTAATGTCTACATCACTGTAACAAGTTTCAACAGAGCCCTCCAACGTGGCATTTCCACCCAACTTAACGCGCGAAGATGCAGCAATAGGACATGGTTTTTCTTTATCAACATAATTCACAATACTACCTTCGTTTATGGCCAAGATGTCGGCAGGTTGCCGCGTTTGCGTATCAATCATGGCCCAAATGCTACGTCCATAGCCATAAACAGCACCTGTCCCAGCATCGGTCATCTTAAAGTTTCGATTGGTAAAGAAACGCATTACACCATCAACCCATGTTTCTACGCTCATGCGTGAGTACTCCTTTGGTAGTTCTTCCAGTTCAAGTGCCAGTTGCGACAGCACCCATGTCTTATGAATGGTGTTTAAATAGGTCATGCCAAAGCCCCTATCGTTCGAGTGGAAGTCGGCTGCATTTAGCACATGATTACCCAGATGCCCCACAAATAGGTGGTGCGTGAAGTCGCAATGAAAAGGTTCTATTAAGAAATCGTACTTTCCTATCTTATCTAACATCATACTATTCAACGATTTTAACTTATAATGAGTAACATCAAGATATCTCCATCCATATAGAAAGTAGGAGTTATGATGCGCTATATAAGGGCAAACGAGTGCTACTTACAACGTGTCAGCCCCTTTTAACGGCTACAAAGTTAGCTAGAAAATACGTTACATCCCAAGTTTGTTGACAATAAATAAGGCCTTTACACATTTATAGGAATTTAATAGGACGAAATGAGGATGGCGATAAGACGAGGCAAGCACACGAAAGAAGTTAGATAGGCTAGTATATCTAGATAAGTAATACTAATCGAACAGCTAAGATAAACCAAAGTTGTTCGGTTGTTTCACTCACAAATAAGAAAGTCCCGAAACTCGAACAGAGCTTCGGGACTTATCTTTATTGCTTAGTTACGAAAATTATTCGCCCTTGCTGCTATCATTGAAAGTAGCAACACGGTTGAACGAAACTTCTTCGAACAACGTGTCCGTTACGCCCATACCCTTAGTGGTAAGACGGCTAGCAGCAATCTTGTACTTCTTAACAAGTGCGTCCTTAACGGCTTGTGCACGAGCGTTAGAAAGCTTTTGGTTCAGTTCGGCGCTACCTTCGGGAGAAGCGTAACCACGAATTTCAACCTTAGCTTCGGGGTGATTTCTCATGTACGAAGCGATAAGTTCCAGCGGAGCGTACTGTGC
>CAUPVH010000214.1:0-4313 GCA_963514635.1 uncultured Prevotella sp.
GTCGCACACCTTGCTTATGCGCGGTGGGCAACTCATTGTAGTTTAATCTACGCACATATTGCACATGGAACAACTTGAAAATGTTGTGCACACCAACTATCAACTCCATATAAGGACGCTTGGGGTTCATTACATGCGACCCTTCTGGGAAATACATCAATGTTGCATCGCCCATGTTTTGGAACAAAAAGGGATTATTCTTATCTGTAAGCGAACCCCATAGGCCTTTAAAACCTATGTACTCGCGCCATTTCAGCTTTTTAAGCAGCGGTATGCGGTTGAATATCTTACCGTTCATATCCCATGCCAGGTCTACGCTAGCATACCTGTCGTTAAGAAATTCCATGTTGTTTATCAGGTTGAACGAACCTTTCTGTACGATGTACGACAGGTTGGCGGCAGGCATAATCAACAAGGGGAAGGGCACTTTATCCCATTGCGCACCCGCTCGCAGTTGCACATCAAACTTACCCCAACTTCTCAACCAAAAACGTTTAAGCAGTCCTACTTCCGAAAAGTTGTAGCGATACTGTCCGCCCAACACACCATTTAATCCCACGGCGTGCGAAAGCGTAATCACAGGTGCCTCCAAGTTAATGGCAATACGCCTTTGCTTGGTGTTGATAAAGGTACGTCCAGGGGCAATTTCTAACTCGAAACGTAGTTCTGTTGTGCGTATCTTACCATTGTGCAACAGGCTACTAACATCCGTATCAGGAAAGATGATGGGTGGGAAAAAGTTACTTAGTTTCTCGAAGAACAAAGAACCAGCAGCCTCGTTCTCCTCTGTTCGAAGGCTTAGTGTGGTTTTCATCCCCCACTCTTCTTCGCGTTCTAAGGTAAGCTGTTGGCGATTATAGAACATCATCGCGTCTACCTTCGCCCACTTTAAGGCCGTAAACACGTTGTCTTTGTCGGTTCGCAAGAACTTATCCGAGGGCGACATGATGTCGTAAGTAGACTTAAACGACACCGTTCGCTTGGGAAACTCGCGCGGCAGATATTCTTTTCTGTTGAACGAATAGGTTATTTCGCCGCTATAATAGTTCTTTTTGCTACCCCATCCACGCGCCATATAGCCTGCCAAAAACCAATGCCGGCTAAGGTTTGCCGTGGTTTGCGCACTGATACGCGTTCTAAATCCGTCGATAAAATTTCTTGTAAACATCGTGTTTACTGGTCCGATGTCTACTTTACTGGGATGGTCTTTCCCTCCTGTCTCAACAAAGTTCTCTATCAGAGCTTTCAAGCCGAAGATGATGTACTTAAATCCCTTCATCTGTTCCACGCGATGCACAAACTCGTCCATCGACGATTCGCTCTTGCTAAGCTCCACTGCACGATATTTTTTCCAAAAGGCCTCGTCGCGCATCATGGCATCTGCCTCGCGTTTTTCGCGCCCACTGCCCTTAAACAGCTTAGCGGGCAATTCGTCGAAAGCATAGTTGTTCAGGCGTGTGGTTCGGATAACGATGGCTTTCTGCAACAGGCCGCTCACGCCAATCTCGGCAATCATGTCGTCTTCGCTCAATGCCCACTCGCCGTTTTCAAGCTGCGCGAACTCTTGCCGCACTTGCAGGTTTTGCACGAAGTTAACACCGCTCTGTATGGGTAGCGTAAGGTTGCAACGCTTAACGTGCAGGGTTGAGTCGGCCACAATATACAGTTCGCCACGAAAACCAATGTCTTGTCCGTTGTTTGGGGTGAATTGCAGGTGATAACAGAGGTCTTTACCCACATAAAGCGTATCTTCAATGTAATAACGGTAAAAGCTAATGGCACTATTTCCAATGGGACTAGTGAAGTGGTGTCGCAGCAGTCGCACATCATTGTCGTAGATGTTCACATCTGTAAACACGTCTTTGAGCATGATGTCCATGATGTCGCCCGTTTGAATCAGCTGATTAATGCCAGTGCTGCTCTGTCCTTTTATAATGTCGCGTTCGGTCTTAGGCTGCTTGCGATATATGTGTTGGGTAACGGTCTCGTCTACCGACACAGGCAAAATAAGTTTGTTGTTATAAGGGCAATGTTCAACTTGGTCGAGCATCCAACGCCTTTTGCCGATAAAGCCACTGTCTATTTGCGTTGGCGTAATGTCGTTCATGGCCAGCGTTATCTTTTGATACTTGGTGTATTGAAAGAAGTCGTGGTTTTCCAATCGCGTGCGTTTCTTGGCCGCAATCACCCTTCGCATCAGCTCGACAGCAGGATTATCCTTGCGCGAATACTTGCCCCTTTTCTGTCTTACCACCACTTCGGCCAGCTGTCGAGTGTCTGATTTGAGCTTTATGTTTAAGGTTTTGGGCGTAGACGACTTAACGACAACTTGCACGGGAGCATAGCCCACGGCACTGAAAGTAAGCACAAGTCCCTCTTTTCGCACGATGGAATATTCGCCCTTAGCCGTACCCGATACGGCTATATGGTGCCCTTTGTAACTAACACTGGGGTAATATATGGTATCGCCTGTGGCTGCATCGGTAACAATACCCATGAGCATGCTCTCTGTTTGGGCCGAAACAGCTAAGCCCGCAAAGAGCAAAGCAAATGCCATTAATAGTCTACTTATTTTATAACTCATCTCTTAAATCTACTGTTTAACATCGTGACCTCCTCTTGTAAAGACACAAACAAGAGCCATGCGGCTGCAAGGGGAAGTTCACAGAAAACAACTAACGCGGCCCGAGTGGGGACGTGACCCCACACTTTGGGGCTAATCGTCCGTCGATACTAGCCTAACAAGTCCTCCAAATCTTTAATTATCATTTGCGGTATGCTTTCGTCGTGGGGCTTATCTTCCCAAGCTTCGCCCTTAAACCATGCCGTTGGGCAACCCAACGCGTGTGCTGGCACAATGTCTTTATCGAAACTATCGCCCACCACCATCACCTTTTCGGCAGGCAGTTTCAAGGTTTCGATACCCAGCGCAAATATCTTTGGGTCGGGTTTTCGCACGCCTACAACCGCCGAGTCGATAACTTCTTCGAAGAGTTCGAGCAGGAAGTAATCGTCAAGAACCGTCTTTATGTTGCCGTAGAAATTACTAACCAGCACCAGCGGATAACGCTTGCGCAGTGTTTCGAGCACAAAACGGCTATGGTCGAGCGTTCTTTTCAAGTTGCGAGCAAGGTATGTCAGCATCACATCGTGCATGATATCGAGTTCCAATTGCGGAACATCCAGCACCTTGTTGTCGCGCAAATAGGCCAGTTGCATCAACAACTTGGTGTTCAACACCGCATCGAACGTAAAGTCGGGCATGATTGTTTTGTTGGTTGCCAACGTGCGTTCAACATGCACATAGGCGGCTCTGTAATCGCTTTCGCTAACAGGTACGTCCGCAAATTGGTACGCATGCCAAATAACTTGCCCCCAATGGTTGCCATTGGTGTCGAGCGTTGCACCGTAATCAAATATAATTCCCTCAATGCCAAGGGCGTTAAGCTTGTTGAACGCGTATTTTGTTGTTGTCATATTTTCGTGCATACGTGTAATTGCTTTATCGTGTTCGAACACCTTTCGCACAATTCTTCGTGTTGCTTGTGCATGTATATGTATATGCCGCTCAACACGGTGAGTTCGAAAAGAAAGTAAACCCACGGGCAATTAGCCAGACATGTGACATAGAGAACGATGGCACGCAGGTTGAAACTAAGCATATTGGTGTACTTCATCAACGGCCTGCTGCCCTGTAAGAAATCGTCGCGCAGTTGGGTTGGAGCCTTTTCCGCATCTCCGTATGTGTCATTAAGCAGTGCAAAGAAGGCCTGAAACTTGGGCGTACGTTTCTCTTGGCTCTTGCAATAGTTGGCGTAATTGTAATGAAACAGTCGCTTAAACCATTGCCCCCGCTTAGGCAGGGCCTCGAAGATAGCGCGTTGTTGGGCGTATGTGTCTAGTTCGCTGCCTTTCTTTCCTTTTAAAAACAGCAGGTGTATCTGCCTGTAATAGTCGGCCAAAGAACTTTGTGGCGAGTGGCACAGCAGTCCCGACACGGCAGCTAAAGCCCAAATCCATAAGCCCCACTTGACGTTGGTGTAGGGAATAAGGTTCGACTGCAAGCGTAAACAGAGGGCAAGATAGATGCTGAAAAACCATAAGTCGCCCGAAAAACCATCGAGAACGCGCCCCAAAAGCGTTTTCTTGCCCGTAAGACGAGCCATTTGTCCATCGGTAGAATCGCAGAAGTTGGCCAACATGAGCAAGCATACGCCCATGATGTTATGGGTTAAGTCGGGGAAATAGAACATATAGCCCGCCCCAACACCCAAGAAAATGGAGAGTATGGTAATGGCGTTGGGATGTATGCC
>CAUPVH010000215.1:0-4313 GCA_963514635.1 uncultured Prevotella sp.
TAAAAAAAAAAAATAACTTATAATCTTAATGTCCTTAAAATTTTACCTTTTTTTGAGTGTTCAACTTGCATTTACCACCACTTTGTCTTTCTAGTTGTCGGCCCAGTCGCATTTTTTCATCCCAATTATGTGCTTTTACCCCTAAGTTAGTGGACAGGTTAACGAATGATAAAGCTAACCAGTTAACACGCGAACCTATCACAACTAAATTATAAGAATACCGTTACCCCCAACATTCATTGAGATGGTTATGAGTTATTAGTTTTCTGAGTAGATTGAGTTTATAAGTAAATGAGCTTTTAGTTTATGAGTTGTATTACATTGCTTTCAAGCTGAAAACTAACGAACTCACCGCTCGTTAAAGCCCGAAAAGCTGAAAACTCATAAACCAAAAGCTCACCTACTTAGAGATCTAAATGACAATATTGCTTAACAAGAAGCATTATTTATAAATCCCATCCCACGGCACTTGCGCCAAGAACGGCAGCCGAAGAGCCTTCAAGACCGCTAATGAGGAACTTTGCCTTGTCTTTGAAAATCTTCAATACGTTCTCATCGTATGCCTTTTTAAGCGGTTTCATCAGCAAATCGCCGGCTTTGGTCAGTCCGCCGAAGAAGATAAACGCCTCTGGCGACGAGAAAGCTGCGAAGTCTGCACATGCCTGGCCAAGCATTTTGCCAGTGAACTCGTAAACGTCGATAGCCAATTTGTCGCCTTTAGCAGCAGCAAGCGATACATCAAGCGATGTAATTTCTTCGGGTTTCAATTCACGAAGAACAGAGGGAGTAGTGGTTGTTTCCAAGAATTCGCGTGCCGAACGTGCCACACCCGTTGCCGAGCAATAGGTTTCCAAACAACCAAAGCGACCACAACCACAGCTGCGTCCACCTTCTCTTTGGGCGATAACGTGTCCCAACTCGCCTGCAAAGCCGTCGCAGCCATACACCACTTGTCCATTAATAACGATGCCAGAGCCAACGCCCGTGCCTAGCGTGATAACGATAAAGTTTTTCAAACCACGTGCAACGCCATATATCATTTCTCCAATGGCAGCAGCATTAGCATCGTTGGTAAGCGCAACGGGGATGCCGCCTAAACCTTCGGAGAACATTTTGGCAAGAGGAACAACACCATTGCGTCCCCAAGCCAAGTTAGGAGCAAACTCTATCGTACCTTGATAGTAGTTGCCGTTAGGCGCGCCGATACCCATTGCCTTAATGGTTTGGATGCCGCCAACCTGCTCAATAATGATGTGAAGTGCTTCGAGCGATGCCTTAACATAGTCTTCTACGTCTGCATAGGCTTGCGTCTTAATGGCCGTAGTGGCCTTAATTTCGCCTCGGCTATCAACGATACCGAATACAGAGTTCGTTCCACCCAAGTCTAAACCAATCACGTATGGTTTCAATTCTTCTTGTCCACTCATGTTGTGTCTTTATTTCTTTCGGTTAGCATTATTTGTTTGCTTTCGTCGATATAGGTCTTAAATACTTGCCCTAAACACTGGCCAGCTTCCGCCACCTTTTGGTCTGTACCTTGTATTTAGCCTTAAATTAAGCGTTGACAAAGTTATGAAAAATATGGAATAACACAAACTTATAAGTTGAAAATTTGCTCAATCCGCATATTTTTTGCAATTTTGCATCCGTTATGCCCTTACCTTTTCATATAGATATTGTAGACATTGTATTCAAGGGAATACTTATTGGTCTTATTGCTTCTGCCCCGATGGGGCCTGTGGGGGTGCTTTGCGTTCAGCGAACACTGAACAAAGGCAGATGGTATGGCTTTATCACAGGCATTGGTGCGGCGGTAAGCGATATGATTTACGCCTTGGTTACTGGCTATGGAATGAGTTTCATCATGGATCTCATCACCGCCCCACGCACGCTTTTCGCCCTTAAAATATCGGGAAGTGTGCTGCTGATGTTGTTTGGGATTTACTGTTTCAAGTCTAATCCCACCAAGAAAGTGCATTACAGCGGTAAGGGTAAGGGCACATTGATACACAATGGCATAACCGCTTTTCTCGTTACTTTCTCTAATCCACTTATCATTTTCCTCTTCATGGCCACCTTCGCGCAGTTTGCTTTTGTTGTTCCCAACAGGTCATGGCTGATGGTTGGCGGATATACAGGCATTGTTTTGGGCGCACTGATATGGTGGTTCGGGCTTACTTGGCTTATCGACAAGGTGCGTGGAAAGTTCGATAAAGGCGGTATTGTACTCATCAACAAGATTATCGGCAGCGTGGTTATCATCTTTTCGGTGATATTCCTCATCGGCACGATATTCAATCTCTACACTTTCGAATACTGACGCGCACCACCCGCTCGTAGCCGTTTATGCCCCTACTTATATATAGGGAGTGGCTTATTCATCCCTAGCAAACATCAAGAAATGTACATCGCCAAACAATTAAGAGAAAAAAGCATTGCCGAATACATATTATATATGTGGCAAATAGAAGACCTGATACGCGCATACGGCTGTTCGTTGCAACGTATCAGGCACGAATACATAGACAAGTTTGACTATACCGCCGAACAAAAAGAAGAAATGCTCGACTGGTACGGCAATCTTGTGCGCATGATGAACCAAGAAGGGAAACGCGAACGGGGACATCTGCAAATTAACGCCATCATCGTTAAGGACCTGATGGACCTACATAACCAATTGATGCAAAGCACCAAGTTCCCCTTTTACAATACGGCATATTATAAGGTGCTGCCCTTCATCGTTGAACTGCGCAACAAGGGCGACAAGCAAGTGAACGAGATTGAAACATGTCTTGATGCGCTTTACGGCGTTATGTTGCTGAGGTTGAAACAAAAGGAGATTACCCCCGACACCATGACAGCCATCAAAGAGATTACCACCTTTGTGGGAATGCTTGCTGATTATTATCAGAAAGACAAGCGCGAAGGACTGGTTTTTGAAGACGAATAAACATAACCCACTGCATAAATGAACATTTTGATTACTGGCTGCAACGGCCAACTAGGAAACGAAATACAGCTGCTGCAAACGCAGTATGCACAACACACGTGGTTTAACACCGACGTTAACGAGTTAGATATCACCGACAAGGCCGCCATCGAACGCTTTGTTGAGACGAACGAGATTGGCGGCATCGTAAACTGCGCTGCCTATACGGCCGTAGATAAGGCCGAAAGCGACCCGCAACTGGCAAGGAAACTAAACGCAGAGGCACCCGCTTTCTTAGCCGAGGTAGTGGGCAAACGCGGCGGATGGATGGTACAGGTGTCTACCGACTACGTCTTCAACGGCACTAAGCACACGCCATACGTGGAAACAGACGAGCCTTGCCCCAATAGCGTTTATGGGCAAACGAAGTTGAAAGGCGAACAGGCCGTAAGTAAACTCTGCCCCAACACCATGATTATAAGAACGGCTTGGCTGTACAGCGAGTTTGGAAACAACTTTGTGAAAACAATGATTCGCCTTGGAAGAGAACGCGAACAACTGGGCGTTATCTTCGACCAAGTGGGCACACCAACCTACGCTCACGACCTTGCTATGGTGATAATGACGGCCATAGACAATGGCATTAAGCCTGGCGTTTACCACTTTTCTAACGAAGGCGTAACAAGTTGGTACGACTTTACCAAGAGCATACATCGCCTTTCGGGAATAAATACTTGCCAAGTATCGCCTTTGCACACCGCAGAATACCCCACCCCAGCCTGTCGCCCTGCATATAGCGTACTAGACAAGACGAAGATTAAGGCTGCTTACGGCATTGAAATTCCGCATTGGGAGGAGTCGTTGGCCAAGTGTATAGCCAAACTTTAATCCCGAAATTAACACGGTTAACAAAATAACGGGGCTGTCAACTGAATAACGGCTCTGTCAACTCGTTAACCCGTTAACTTGTCAACTTAGAATAAGAACATTGTAAATAATGACTGAAATAGAAAGAAGACGAACCTTTGCCATCATCTCTCACCCCGACGCAGGTAAGACAACACTCACTGAGAAGTTTTTGTTGTTCGGCGGACAGATACAGGTGGCAGGAGCTGTAAAGAGCAATAAGATAAGAAAGACGGCCACATCCGACTGGATGGACATCGAGAAACAACGTGGTATCTCGGTTTCTACCTCGGTGATGGAGTTCGATTACGAAGGCTATAAGGTGAATATCCTAGACACACCCGGACACCAAGACTTCGCCGAAGACACTTATCGCACACTTACAGCGGTAGATTCGGCCATCATTGTTGTGGATTCGGCCAAAGGTGTAGAAACACAAACACGCAAGCTAATGGAGGTTTGCCGAATGCGGAACACC
>CAUPVH010000216.1:0-4289 GCA_963514635.1 uncultured Prevotella sp.
CATATCACTCCCCTCTCCCCTTGGAGAGGGGCTGGGGGTGAGGCCAGTTGTGGGGCTGTTGTTGCCCTGTTATGGGGCAATTGTGGGGCCGGTAGTTGGTCAGCTGTGGGGTGAGGTTGGTTATCCCACTTGACTTCCTGCCTTCACTTCTTTCATCAGCGACAGCAGACTCAGCCCGCCGTCGTAGTTCTCGGCAGAGAGAATCATGCCTTGACTTTCGATGCCCATCAGTTGTCGGGGAGCCAAGTTGGCGATGAACACCACATCGCGACCCACCAATTCTTCGGGTTCGTAGAACTTAGCGATACCGCTAACGATGGTGCGCGGCGTGCCGCTGCCGTCGTCGAGCGTGAATTTAAGCAGCTTATTAGCCTTCTTCACCTTCTCGCAGGCAAGTATGCGGCCCACTCTGAGGTCTAATTTTTCAAAGTCGGCGAAGTCCACCGTGGGTTTAATCTCCTTGGCCTTATATGTTTCGGCCTCGTTAGCCTTCTTCGTATCGGCCAGCTTTTTCAGTTGAGCCTCGATGGCATCGTCCTCTATTTTCTCGAACAGCAGTTCGGGTTCGGCCAGCTGATGGCCAGGCTTTAATATCTCGGTGTTGCCAAGTGCATTCCAGTCTACCCCCTCCATATTAAGCATGCTGCGTAGCTTAGCACTGCTAAAAGGCAAGAAGGGTTCGAAGGCGATGGCCAAGTTGGCCACCAATTGCAGCGAGATATAAAGGATGGTTTCAACCCTTTTGGGGTCGGTCTTCCACACTTTCCACGGCTCGCACTCGGTGATGTACCTGTTGCCGATGCGTGCCAGCATCATGGCCTCTTTCTGTGCATCGCGGAATTTATACGTATCGAGCAAGCTTTCCACCTTCTCCTTCACGTCTTTAAACTCGTCTAAGGCCTGTTTGTCCACCTCGTTCAGTTCGCCGCAGGCAGGAACACGACCGCCGAAATACTTCTTTGTAAGCTGCAAAGCCCTGTTAACAAAGTTGCCATACACGGCCACAAGCTCGTTGTTGTTGCGTTCTTGGAAGTCTTTCCACGTAAAGTTGTTGTCTTTTGTTTCGGGAGCGTTGGCCGTAAGCACGTATCTCAGCACGTCTTGCTTGCCAGGGAAGTCCTCCAAGTACTCGTGCAGCCACACGGCCCAGTTCTTCGAAGTGGATATCTTTTCGTCTTCCAAATTAAGAAACTCGTTCGCAGGAACGTTTTCGGGCAGGATATAGCCGCCGTGTGCTTTAAGCATCACGGGGAACACGATGCAGTGGAACACGATGTTGTCTTTGCCGATGAAGTGCACCAAACGCGTTTCGGGGTCTTTCCACCACTTCTCCCATGTGTCGGGCAAAAGCTCTTTGGTGTTCGAAATGTAACCGATGGGCGCATCAAACCAAACGTACAGCACTTTGCCCTCCGCTCCTTCAACGGGTACGGGGATACCCCAATCCAAGTCGCGCGTCATGGCTCGTGGTTGCAAGTCTAAGTCCAACCAACTTTTGCACTGTCCATACACATTGGGCCGCCATTCCTTATGCCCTTCCAAAATCCACTGTTTCAGCCAGTCTTGGTACTTGTCTAGGGGCAGATACCAGTTCTTTGTTTTCTTCAACACGGGCTGCGAACCGCTGATAGTAGAGCGTGGGTGTAGCAGTTCGGTAGGCGAAAGGTCGCGCCCGCACTTCTCGCATTGGTCGCCATACGCCCCTTCGTTATGGCAGTGGGGGCATTCGCCCATGATATAGCGGTCGGCCAGAAACTGATGCGCCTCCTCGTCATAATACTGTTCGGTTTCTTTTTCCAGCAGTTTTCCGTCTTCGTATAGTTTCTTAAAGAAGTCGCTAGCCAGCTGATGGTGCGTGGGCGAGGTCGTTCGGCTGTAAATGTCGAACGAGATGCCGAAGTCTTCGAAACTCTTTTTTATCATAGCGTGGAACCTATCTACCACGTCTTGCGGACTAACGCCCTCTTTTCTTGCCCTGATAGTGATGGGCACGCCGTGTTCGTCGCTACCTCCGATAAACACCACGTCCTCCTTTTTCAGTCGCATGTATCGCGCGTAGATGTCGGCAGGCACGTAAACGCCGGCCAAGTGTCCGATATGCACGCCGCCGTTGGCGTAAGGCAAGGCAGCTGTGATGGTGGTTCGTTTGTATTGTTTCTGTTCCATTGTACTATATATAATCATGTGTACTTGCCCGTTTTCTCCCTCCGTATTTGTGTTGCATTGGGTTAAGGCACTGCAAAAGTACAAAAAAAATGCGGCATGTATTTGTTTTGGGGTGCGAAACTTAGGTTTATCGCATCGGGATAAACTTCTTCATCAGTTTGATTGTAACACGGTAAGCTGAGGTTTCGCAAAGGCGAGCCGCTCTTTTATCGGGCCAAATGCCCGACTGCTTTTTTGCTTAACCCACATTAACCACGGGCGAGAATGTGCCCCGCTTGCGGCAACAGCACCGTAGTCATAGCCCCGTCAAAGGCGTCTTCTTCTCCGAATGGATGGTGCAATGGCTTGCTAGCCGTTTGTAGTAGAACAACCTGAATACAGAAATTATAAACACCAAACATCTTTTATCATACGCAAGCGGTGTCTTGTAGCCAAATAGTTGTATATTTGCAGGTGCGTTATGTGTAACAGATGTCGCTGATGTAGGCTGGAAAAAGAATGTTCAAAAACGAGAATGGAGCGTATGAAAAAGATACTGTTAAAGGTTTTGTCTGTAACAAGCCCGCTGCTTATTCTGGCACTCTTAGGTGTGATGCAAGGGGCATGGTTCGATTCAGAAGAATTTATAGGGTTGGAAGATGCAGAACTTCATCATCCCACGGCCATTCAATACACCTTGTATTATTTGGTTAGCATCATCTTATTTGCCCTTTCTTGGTTGTTGTTGAACCACCAATACAAAAAGAGTCCGGCACTTTCTGGCCGAATACTTTATGGTTTTCTTTTGGCATTAGACATCGCCATCATCTTGATATGCGCCACTGCTCTTTAAACCCCAGTCGGTTCGTTACGCAGCTTGTCAACTATTTTAAGCCGTTTCCTTCGTTTCCTGCTCATCTTTCGTTTGCTTGACGGCATCTTAACTTTTCTCTTTCTCATCTTTTCGTCGGCATCGGTATAAATGCCATATAGCTCCCTACCGCCCAACTTGTCTGTGCGTTGCCTACCATTCTATTGGATGAAACGGTTTCTGTTAGAGAAAAACTCAGTTAGTTTCTCACCGTTCTTTTTCTGCCGATGCCACCGGCGATAGTCTGCAATAAACAGTGCTATTGTTAAGTAAAACAGGATTCCAACCGCTGCCCCTAAGGTGTCGAGACAAGGACGTGTGAACGAAACGACAACAGGACTAGCTATTGTTTCGCCATTAATAATCAGTCCTTCCGTGTAAACAATCCTATCGTCATTAAACGCATTGTCTTCGTCTTCGTCTTGGTCTTGCTTTTGAGAAAGATAAAAGGTTATGGTGTCTCCGAAATGAATGTGGTGCCTGTCTACTTTAAATGTCGGTGGAAACAAAAGAAAAATCCTTGAAAGCGTTTCGTAGTATTGCGAATAAGCGTGCAAACTGTCGTCCTCCAATACAAAGGTTGTTTTCCAACCAGACCCTGTATTGGTGGTGTGTACCCAATTTACCACACCAGACTTAGTGGGAATATTGCGCTTTACCGACGTAAAGCCAGTATGATAATATGCCAACATACTCGGAATAAGCATTACGAGTACGATAATTCGGAAGGGTATGCCGCAGCACGTGAATGAAGAGCCAACTTTAAATTTATGCTTTAATTTCATAGATTTCCATTTTGTTTGTGATTCTGCTTTAATGATTATAAGCCTGCCTTATTTATTTTGAAGGCCGTTTCATCAGTTGCGTTTATGTTGCGCACGCTAAATTGACAAAAGATAAACCTTGCCTGTCTGTTTTTGTGGTTTCTCTGGATGGGGCGTCCTGGCCTTTTTGTTGTTTCTTCCTGCACCTCATTCTTTTCTACTGCCATTGGTGCAAGCCGCATAAAATTCTACTGGTACCCATGCCTTTATTATTTCTAAACTAGTTCTATCTTACAAACCACGTCTGCCGAAACAGGCGAAACATACTCGGACATGTCCCACTCTATCGAGACAGGCCAGCCGTGCGAGACGTCTTTAGTCACGGTACACATGAACTGCACCCGATATTTTCCCATTTGTTTCTTCAAGAAAGGAAATAAACTAAGAAACTTAGCCTCCATCTTGTGGGCATTAGATTCGGCAGTTTTGTTCTTAAAAACCTGTAAGGT
>CAUPVH010000217.1:0-4268 GCA_963514635.1 uncultured Prevotella sp.
GCCTACAACAGTCCGCAATACAACGACTTTTCGTGGAACGGGTCGCTCAACCTGTCGAGCTATAAGAACAAGGTGGTTAAGCTGAACAACTTTGTAAGCACCATCGGAGAAGACTATCGACTGATGGCAGGACAGCCAATGGGCGTTTATTATGGCTACATGGCCGACGGAATATTCCAAACGCAAGAAGAGGTAGACGCACATGGCGTACAACCCGGCAAGGGCGTGGGCAGAATAAGATATAAGGACTTGGACGGAAACAACGAGATTAACGAAAAAGACCGCACCATCATTGGCGACCCCAACCCCGACATCGCAATGGGCTTGAACCTCAGCGCAACATGGAAAGGACTAACGCTTAGCGCGTTTTTTACGGGCGAATTTGGGTTCGACATCTACAATACCACCAAACGACAGCTCGACTTTATGAGCTATGGCGACAAGAGCGCCAACCGCGGAGCTAACATCCTAAATGCGTGGACACCCCAAAACCGCGGAGCAAGCATACCACAAGTGTCGGTAGTAGACAACAACAACGAAATGCGAATGTCGACATACTTCGTAGAAGACGGCTCGTACTTCAAGCTGAAATACCTCAAATTGCAGTATCAGTTGCCCAAAACACTGCTTAAGAAACTCGCCGTGGCCGACATCAGCCTATACGGACAGCTGGAAAACGTGTTTGCCATAACAGGCTATTCGGGCCTCGACCCCGAATTACCAATAGGCGGATATGGAGCACGCATAGACAATGGGCCATACCCACGCGGACGAACATTCACCTTTGGCGTGAACCTTCAATTTTAATTAATTACCTATACAGATATATATTGCTCACTCAAAAGGAGACATAACAATGAAAACCCCATATAACAATCAACTCGTTAAACTCGCCTTTGGTGCGTTTATGTTAGGTGCGACATCGCTCGTAACCTCGTGTAACGACTTTCTGGACTTGAAACCGACGGGTCAGTTTACGAACGAACAAGTTGGCGACAGCACCGTAGGCGGGTTCATGGCCGCAGCCTATGCAGGACTCGAAGCACATTTCTTCGGCAACAACGAGGCCTTTAACGGGCCAATAACCAACTGGGTGTTCGACGTTCGCTCGGACGATGCCTACAAAGGTGGCGGTGCCGTTTCGATGGAACAGGGCATACACCAGCTGGAAGTGGCCAACATCAGCAGCGACAACCCCACTTGCAAAGACAAATGGAGGAACGACTACTTCGCCATCTCGCGCGTACACAAGGCCATGAACGCCATCGCCGAGAGCAATGTGTCCAACAAAGAGCCCTTGATGGGCGAACTGAAAGTGCTGCGTGCATACTTCTACTTCGACCTCATCCGCATATTCGAACGCATTCCCTACTTCAACGAGAACGAAGATCCCAACGGTAAACGCATCGACGAATACTCGCGCGAACAGATTTTCGATAAGATAAAGCAAGACCTGAAAGAGGCTTACGACGTGCTGCCCGCCGACCAAAGGCAGGTTGGCAGGTTCAACAAGTACGTGGCCGCCGCACTGATGGCCAAGGTTTCGGCCTTTACTTCTTCGTGGGACGACGTTGTAACTTACAGCGACCTTGTTATCAATAGCGGCAAGTACAGCCTTTACGACAACTTCTGCGACATGTCGAAGATTGCCTTCAACAACCGCAAAGAGTCTATCATGGCCGTTCAATTCTCTACCGCCAACAACAATGCGCACATCAATTGGTGCAACCTTCTCAACACCACTTACTCTGAAGGAAACCTCTTTGGCAACGGCGACGACTTCTTCTTAGCTAGCCAAAACTTGGTGAACGCCTTCCGTACGGATGCCAATGGCTTGCCCTATCTCGACGGAACCTTTAACGATGTGAAGGTAACAAGCGACTACGCAGGCAACGTAGACCCACGACTAGACTTTACCGTAGGCCGCATAGGCTATCCGTTCAGAGGCCATACCTATAACGAAAAGTGGTGTCGCGCCTATGACGTGTACGGCGAATACTCTGGCAAGAAACCGCTGATAGACCCCGCTTCGCCCGACATGGTTAAGGGTTTCCCCTGGGGAGCTTCAAGTCTTAACTTCTGTTTGATACGCTATGCCGACATCCTTTTGCTTAAAGCCGAGGCACTTATCGAGAAGAATACAGACCTAGACGCGGCCCGCACGCTGGTGAACGAGGTGAGAGAAAAGGCTAACAGAAGTATCGACGGCACCTATACGCCTGTTGAACTAGACCCCACGAAGGCTAACTATCTGGTAAAACCCTATCCCGCTGCGGGCTGGACACAGGATTATGCCCGCCGAGCCGTACGCATGGAACGCCGCTTGGAGCTTGCTATGGAAGGTAATCGTTGGTTCGACTTGGTTCGTTGGGGAACTGTTGTTGACGATGTGAACAAGTATATGCAGAGCGAAAGCCGTCTCAGACCCTACTACGCAGGAGCTTCCATCACCTCGGCAGAGGTGTTCTTGCCTGCTCCCATTACCGAAGTAGAGAACTCTAACGGACTTTACAAGTAAGAACCGAGGGCAGGGCTAGCCGCAAAACGCCAACAGCACATCGGTTGTGCCCTGCCCTTCTTTTCGCAATCCATCCACAATCTAAACATCTGACATTATGTATGCAAGGTCTGCCACGCTAGCAACAGCACTATCGCTGGCCTTAATGGGTACGCCCTCGCAGGCATCCAACAGGCTTGACACCTCTCCGCAAGCTGGCCAAAGAAGTCTGCCCACGCCCGCCATGTCTATCGACATGACCGTCTCGGCCGACAATTCGCTGAGCGAAAGCATCGGCGGGAGCAAGTTAACGCTAAACAATGCCCTCGCACCCGAAAACATTCCCGGAGCCAAAGGCATGGCTTGGCGGCTCGACGGCTATTCAAACTACGCTAAAGGCAGCGTGCCTACAACAGGGCTTAGCACTTCCCAACTCACCATTTCGCTTTGGTGTGCGCCCGAAAGTTACCCGATGATGAATGCCACGATGGCGGTTAACGAATACACTTTCATTGCCGGCAACCTGAACGATGCCGCTAAGAAAGGTTTTGCGTTCATGCTAAGTTCGCAAGGAGAGTACAAATTTGAATGCTATACAGGCGGTTGGAAAACATCAATTAAAGCACGCGAGAAGATGCCGTTGCGCACTTGGAGCCACTTGGTGGCAACGATTAACACCAACGAGAAGAAAGTAACGCTATATAATAATGGTGTGGTTGTTGCCTCAGCCAAATGTTTCTCGCCCATTAACGTCGGCGAAAGCGCATTTATCATCGGCAAATCGTTCGAAGAAAAGAAGTTCGATGCGTTCCACCTAAACACCTTTAACGGCCTTATCGACGACCTCAATATATATAATACGGTGCTGAGCGAGGCCCAAATAGCCAACGCCAAGCCCGAAAACAAGGCCAACCTAAGCATTCCCACCACGCGTTTCGAGGCCGATATGCTGCGCCCAGCCTTTCATGGCATGCCTGCCGCCGCATGGACTAACGAGAGTCATGGCGTGATTTGGCACAACGGCAAGTTCCACTTGTTCTTCCAAAAGAACCCCAACGGCCCTTACATGGCGCGCCTTAATTGGGGACACCTCACGTCTGCCAACCTGTACAACTGGCAAGAAGAGCTACCGGCACTGATGCCTAACGAAGCGTACGACTCGAAAGGGTGCTGGTCGGGGGCTGTTTTCGCCGACGAAGAACTAACAGGAGGGCAACCCAACATCTTTTATACGGCGGTAGACAACGCCAAAGCCACCATCGCACAGGCCATTCCCAACAACGAAACACTGCTAACTTGGGAACGAAACAAGGCAAACCCCATCATCAACGGCAAGCCGCAGGGACTAAGCGACGACTTCCGCGACCCATACGTCTTTAAGAATGGCAACCAAACGTACATGGTTGTGGGAACAAGCAAGAACGGAATTGGCGCAACGACACTCCACAAATACAACCCCACGACCAAGACTTGGACCAACGACGGCACCCTTTTCTTCGCAGGCAGCAATGCTGCATCGGCCGGAACGTTTTGGGAAATGCCCGTTGTTACGCCCCTAGGCAACAAGTGGCTCTTCGCCGTTACGCCGCTAAACACGGCACAAGGCGTTGAAACCATCTACTGGACGGGCGACATTTCGGCCGATGGAAAGTTCATTCCCACCTCTTCTTCCGCCCTTTCGCCATCGAAACTAGAACTCGACGGCATGAGCAAAGACGGGTTCGGGCTGCTTTCGCCCTCCGTTTTCAAGTACCAAGACAAGGTTTTACTC
>CAUPVH010000218.1:0-4250 GCA_963514635.1 uncultured Prevotella sp.
GTGCCTGCTCGTTGCTATAATCGTTCAGATACTTAACGGCTTTCGCCACGTCTGTGTTGTAAAGTTCGGCTGCACGCTTTTCTACTTGCGGCTGTTGAGCCAGATAACTGTTTTCAAGACTGTCGCGCATTGCTTTAAGCGGTGGGAAAAGAAGGCTGTAACGTGGGTAAACCATGTTGCTAACCCAGTTGCAAACCCAATACGCATTCTTGTCCGAGAAGTTCAGAGCATCGGCACCAGGCGTGTTATAGCATTCGGGTTGAACGGTATTTCCGCAATAGATGGGCGTATAGGGAACCATGTTTCCATCGTCGTTGCCAAACCAAAGGATGCCACCAATCTGCCTAGGCAACCAAGAACGCAGTTGAGCAATAAAGCTGAAAGCAGTTTGTTGGGTAGAAACAGGACGCTCGTTAAAGTATTTTTTGCCGTCTACCGTATAGTAAAGCGGTGTGGGACGATAAGGCATTTGCCATATGCCACCACCAACATTGGTGCTGTCCAGTGCCAAAGGCGTTCCTTCGTAATGGTCGCGCATGGCGGCAGCAACGTCTTCAAAACTTACTTTCTTGTTGGGAATAATCCACAAAGGCATGTCTTCGGCATTGGCATCCTTGCCAAGAACCCAAGGCAAATAGCGGTCGAAGTTATCGGCAAAGCGGTTAAAGAAACTGTAAACACGTGCATCGCAGAACCTTCTTCCGCCGAAAGTAGGTTCGCCATAGACGTCGCGCCAAGAGAAATCCTTGTCTTTACCCGTGTACCAACCCTTTGAACGTGCAAAGCTGATAACATCTTTCGAGTACATTACGTCGCCCTTGGGGTATTGCATAAACTTTGTTATGCGACTTTGGTTGGCGTGAGCGCAAATGGCGTTGTCGGGAATGCGCACGGCAACCCAAACAGCACCTTTACTACCTGCGCCTTTTCCCATCATCTCCATAATCCAAGCCTCGTTGGGATCGCAGATAGTGAAAGTTTCACCTCCAGAGTAATAGCCATAGGTATTTACCAAAGTGGTCATCACGTTGATAGCCTCGCGTGCCGTTTTGCTACGCTGCAAGGCGATGTATATAAGCGAACCATAGTCTATCAAACCCGTCGAGTCGGTCATTTCTTCACGCCCTCCGTATGTGGTTTCACCGATGCAGACTTGGTGTTCGTTGATGTTTCCGATAACGTTATAGGTGACAGGTGCCTCTGGAATTTCGCCCAGATACTTGTGGCTGTCCCAATCGAACACCTTGCGCATTTCTCCTTTTGCATGCTTTCCTGCTGGGAAATGATACAACCCGATGAACATACCGTAGTCGTCGGCATTATATGTGCAGAAGACCGACCCGTCTTTGCTTGCCTTTTTACCCACAATGAAGTTGGTGCAAGCATAGCTGCCCAGCCCAACTAGGGATAAGGCGGCAATTAGCAATAGCTTCTTCATAACTGTATAATTAGTTTGATTAATAAAGAATATTTGTTTCAAAACGTCTTTTGTTGCCTTGATTGTCGGTGGCAAAGAACGTTAAACGGCGTTGTTTACTCGTGCGTTTGATGGGTGTTTCGGCCAGTTTGCACGCCACCCACGGACTTAAAGGCACGTCCTCGAACAATACGAACTGCCCATCTATGTAGCCTTGGTAAGTGTCTACACCACTTTTAGCGTCGGTAAGTCCTAGTTTGATGGTTTTCGTAGCGTTCCAATTGCCTTGTCCCACAGGCGAAACAATAGGCGGTTCGTCGTCGTAGTCGATGGAATATTGCAGGTGTAGGTCGCGCATGTTGGCCGTAACCCAGCCTTTTTCGTATGTTCCACCAAGGTAACGCGTAACATATCCGCGCCCGCTGATGTATAGTTTAGAAGTGTCTTTTACCCGTTTCGTCAGTTTCAAGCTTATCCGTGCTGGTCGGAAAAGTCGTTCGGCGTTGTTTGTAAATGTGCAAGCGTTGGACAGAGCGTCGTCTTTATAACTGATAGTCGGTGTCAAAGTAATGGCATTGGCAACCGAATTGGGTCTTATCAACAACTGCACACCTTCTGTCTGCAAGGCGTATGGCCTGTTCCAATACACACTTCGTAGCGTGCTTGCTTGCCGTTGCGGAGCGAAAGCGCGTTTTTGTCCCGTCACAGTGAACGTATATCGGCTTGTGTTGCCTTTAAAGTCGGTCAGCACATACTCCAAGTGGTAATCCCTTTCTTGGTTGAAATTCACTATTCCCTTGCTTTTGTCGGCAGATAACATTTGCAATCCCATGCCAGGATAGAGAAACGAGTGCATGTACCACACATTATATCGCAAGAAATGTTCATGGTCGCCCCATGCGTTTACCTGAACAGTCTTTTCGTAAGGAATGCGATTGACGTTACTTTTGAAAACGCTTTTGCCGTCAACCAACAACTCGGTCTTCTTAACACCATATCTATTATAGGTTATTTCCATGTAGTCGTTGGCCCATATACCAAAGCCCACTTTGCCCCAAGCTGTGAACTTATTGGGCAAATTGTGTGAGGAGAATGAATGCGAGGACTTGCCTGGGTTATTGTTAAATACCCCTTCGCCATTAACGGGATAGGCCATAAAGCCGTGCGCCATAGGGGGCAGGGCGTCTTTAACATGATGTCCGATGAAGTCGAGCGGGTCGAGCATGTCGCCCGAACGTGTTTCATGCAATTCAAGATGCAGGTGCGGTGCCTCCGATGCGCCCGAATTTCCGCTAATGGCAATGAGTTGTCCCTTTGCAACAGGTAGGTCGGTAGGTTTAAACCAGATGTCGCCCGTAGACTGTTTGTTGACATACTGCCACTTTCTAACCATAGCTTTGATAGCAGGCGTAAAGGTTTTCAGGTGGCAATATACGCTGGTATAACCTTCGGGGTGGTGTACATATACGGCATTTCCAAAGCCATCGTAACCCACAGAGACGTGCGACACGTACCCATCGCCAATAGAGAAGATGGCTTTTCCCTCCACTCCATCGGTCTTTACGTCCACTCCGCCATGAAAATGGTTGGGGCGCGGTTCGCCAAAGTTACCCGCCAAGGAGATGGGATAGTTTACGGGAGAGCCAAAAAGCACATTGGCCGCCAGCATTATAGATAGTATGATGTTCGTCATGCCATGTTTGTTACTTGTCAATTAAAAGGTAGAAAGGCTACGTTTAAGTTATGGGGGCGTGCCTATGGAGGACAAATACGGCTGAAACACCAGCTGTCGGCTTGCACTTATTCTAGTAAAACGCCCTTGTGATATGCCCGAAGTTCCCCGTTTTCATCTTCTTTCAGAACAATTTCGCCACCAAGCCAAATGGTATTGGCCTCTTCGCCATCGAGAGGAAAATAGCTTTGCACTGCGGCTCTGACTATGTTCACCACTCCATTCCTCAGTATCACGTCGCCGCGAACTATCTTGTTGGCGGCATAGCGTTTTCGTTCGTCCATTGTTTCGGGTCGTCTATGGTCACAGCCGAGTCTATTTTGTTGGGTTCGGGCTGATTACTTGGCTGTTCGGGAGCGTTTGCACGCATCTTGATTAGCCTAATATTATAGATGGGCAGCAGTCGAAGTGTGGTTTGCATGCCCCCAAAAGCTTTCTCGTTGTTCAGCAAGAAGTATCCGTTTATCCGCTTAATACCCTGCCGTTCGTCGTCGTTCAGCTGCAAGGTGAAGTGCGAGGGCGATGAGATATGGATGGTCTGTGCCACAACACTGTCGTTGGCAAGGGTCATAGCCATTACTGCCACGGCATCGCGAACACCTTCTTGGAAGATAAATTGAACATCGAATTCCAACAAATAGCGGTCGCCCTTATGGAAACTCGTATCGGCTTTTATGGCGAACGAGTACATATTATAAGGAATCTGACTTGTTAACACCACAGAACGGTCGCCATTCCATACGTTGGCCGTGTCGCCTTTAGACGAAAGGCGGTCGTAATTGGCAGCGGCTCCGCCTAATGCCATTTCTTCTGATTCAAGTCTTTTCGAAAGTCGTTGGTATATATCGTGGAGCATGTTGGTGTTTTGCATGTAGTAAACCATCGACGAATCGAACTGCGCTTGGTCTACGCCATGTTTCTTTAATGCGGCCAAACGATAGGCGTATTCGTCCTTTCCGTCGCCCATGCTGTTACGCGCCATTGCCCCTGCAAGATGGTAATCGTAGAGAATGTCTTCCATCTCGCTGGGCTGGATGTACTGGCTAGGCACGCCTGGCTTACAACCTTGGGCCGTAAGCAAGAGCAAAGCGAACATGAATA
>CAUPVH010000219.1:0-4245 GCA_963514635.1 uncultured Prevotella sp.
GCTATGTAGACCACGAGGGCTTTACCAAGATTGTAAGCAACCTGATTAACAACGCTGTGAAGTACTGTCTGTCGTATATCTCGGTGACATTGAAGACCGACGATGCACAACTTTTCCTCACCGTGGCCAACGATGGCAACATCATACCTTTGGATTTGCGTGAAAAGATATTCGAGCCTTTCTTCCATATCGACACGGCCGAACACTCTACATCGGGCACGGGCATTGGCTTAGCCCTTGCTCGTTCGCTGGCCGAACTGCACAATGGTCATTTGCGCATGGGCGATGAGGCGGATATGAATGTGTTTGTGCTTACCTTGCCCTTGGTGCAAGAAGTGCCCGTAAGGTTGGGAGGCAATGGAATAGGGGACATAACGCCTGCGAAAACCGAACTCGCAACCACGCAAGAGGCGCAGACCAAACCCTACACGCTGCTGCTTGTAGAGGATAATGTGCAGATGTTGGAGTACGAAAAGCGGTGCTTGGAAAAAGAATACAACATCGTTACAGCCACCGACGGCGAAGAGGCTTTGTTGCAAATGGAGCGTAACAACGTGAACCTTGTGGTTACAGACGTGATGATGGAACCGATGGACGGCATGGAACTGTGTCGTCGCATTAAGTACAACGTCGACCTTTCGCACATTCCCGTAATCATATTAACGGCCGTCACCTCCGAACGAGGTAAGATGGAGGGAATGGAAAGCGGTGCCGATGCCTACATCGTGAAACCATTCTCCATGAACTTCCTTTCTCAAACCGTGCAAAACCTATTGCGGCAGCGCGAGGAAATAAAGAAGATGTACGCCACTTCGCCATTTGTTTCGGCATCGTCTGCCTCTATCAGTCCTGCCGACGCCGAGTTCTTGGAAAGGTTAAAGGCGGCTGTTATGCGCAATATCGGCAACAGCGACTTTAACGTAGACCTCTTGGCGGCTGAGATGAACATGAGCCGCACGAGCCTTAACCGCAAGGTGCGCGGCACGCTAGACCAGTCGCCCAACAACTATATACGTATAGAAAGACTTAAAGCAGCAGCCGAAATGCTTAAAACAGGCGATAAGAAAGTGAACGAAGTGTGTTATAATGTGGGCTTTTCTAGTCCAAGTTATTTCACCAAATGTTTTTACGAACAGTTTGGCATTTTGCCCAAAGAATTTAATAAAGAACAATGAGACATTCAGTAAAACCCATTCTTACGGCGACATTGCTTGCATGGCTGTCGCTGTCAGCCCAATTTTCGTTGGCACAGACGTCGACTTACGGTAACCCTGTGATAGACAAAAGTGCGCCCGACCCTACGGTGATACGCGCCGAAGACGGCACATACTATCTTTATGCCACAGAAGATACGCGCAACGTGCCCATATACCACTCCACTAACCTTGTTGATTGGAAGTTGGTGGGCACGGCCTTTACCGACAATTCGCGCCCCAAATGGCTACCGAAAGGCGGTATTTGGGCTCCCGACATTCAGCGCGTTGGCGGTAAATACCACCTGTACTATTCTAAATCGGTATGGGGTGGTGAATGGGATGCAGGTATCGGCGTTGCTGTGAGCAATAGTCCTGCCGGTCCCTTTGTCGACCGGGGCTGTATGTTTACAAGCAAACAGATTGGCATTCAAAACTGTATCGACCCCTTTTATATCGAAGACGGGGGCAAGAAATACCTTTTCTTCGGTTCGTTTCATGGCATTTACGGTGTAGAGTTGAGTGCCGATGGCTTGCATGTAAAGCAGGGCGTTAAGCCACGCAAGGTTGCAGGAACGTTTATGGAGGCAACTTACATCAGGCGGCGTGGGGGATATTATTACCTCTTCGGGTCGGCAGGCACTTGCTGCGAGGGGGGGCGTAGCACGTACCGAATAACCATAGGCCGCTCTAAGAGTCTTTTCGGACCATACTTAGACAAAGCTGGCCTGCGTCTACTCGATAACCATTACGATGTGCTGTTGAGTAAGAACGACAATGTTGTTGGCCCTGGGCATAACGCAGGGCTGATTACCGACGATGCAGGCAACGACTATATGTTTTATCATGGCTTTAAGGCATCCAACCCCGATGATGGTCGGGTGGTGTGGCTCGACCGCATAGAGTGGGCCGATGGATGGCCCTTGGTAACAGGAAACGGGCCTTCGAAGACGGGCACAGCACCAACAGTGAAACAGGGTAGTCGTGGTGTGGCCACGCGTTCAGGGCTATACCCCAACGATTTCGAGGCCTATGTCAATGGCAAGCGCACACGCCTTTACACGTTGGTTAACCATAAAGGCATGGAGGTTTGCCTAACAAACTTTGGCGCGCGCATTGTTTCCATCATGGTTCCCGACAGGCGTGGCACACTGCGCGATGTGGTTTTGGGTTACGACAACATTGCCCAGTATGCCGACTATCAGCACTTCGGGTCGGATTTTGGTGCGGCAATCGGACGTTACGCCAACCGAATTAACCAAGGACGCATCGTTGTAGACGGCAAAACAGTGCAGCTGCCCCGCAACAATTATGGGCACTGCCTGCATGGAGGCTTTACGGGTTGGCAATATCAAGTGTACGATGGTAAGCAACTTAACGACTCAACGGTGGAGATGAGCCTTGTTTCGCCCGATGGCGACAATGGTTTTCCCGGCACTGTTCGTGCCACTGTGCGTTATACACTCACGGCCGACAACGCCATTGACATTCGTTATGATGCCACAACAGATAAGAAAACGGTTATCAACATGACCAACCACTCGTACTTTAACCTCAACGGCAATCCTTCGCAACATGGCGAGAACCAAGTACTTTACATCAATGCCGACCGCTATACGCCTGCCGACACTACCTATATGCCTACTGGTCAAATGCTGAAAGTTGCTGGCACGCCAATGGATTTCCGCAAGCCAACGCCGTTAAGTAAAGACATCAACAACCAACGCTTTGCCATGACACGCAATGCACGTGGCTTTGACCATAACTGGTGCTTGAATACTTGGCATAACGGACAACCCGACGAACATGCTGTGGCGGCCTCGTTGTACAGTCCTCAAACGGGAATTATGCTGCAAGTGTTTACCAACGAACCTGGCATACAGGTTTACACGGGTAACTTTCTCGATGCCTCTTTTGCTGGTAAGCATGGCTATCGCTACCCCAAGCATTCGGCCGTGTGCCTTGAAACGCAGCATTACCCCGATAGTCCTAACCGTCCCGAATGGCCTAGCGCATGGCTCGAACCTGGTAAAAAGTATAGTAGCCACTGCGTGTACAAGTTTTATGTGCGGTGAAAAGGCTTATAAAGGTGAAAGGGTGAAAGGGTGAAAGGGTGAAAAGATGGCTGCGCCGTTTAAAGGTGAAAGGGTGTTTTAAAGGTGAAAGGGTGAAAAAGTGAAAAGGTGAAAAAATGGCTGTGCCGTTTAAAGGTGAAAGGGTGTTTTAAAGGTGAAAGGGTGAAAGGGTGAAAGGGTGAAAAGATGGCTGCGCCTGCTGATGAACGAGTTGGGCTAGTATAACTAGAAAGCCTAGTGGACCTAGGAGGACTAGTATAGCTAGAAAGACTAGATAAGAATGCTACCCCGACTGCTTACTAAAAGCCAAATGCTTGCCCACTTGTTAACTTGTCTACTTATTAACTCGTTCCCTGGTCAGCTTGTGATTGTTGTTTATTGGTGTATAAAACTTCACCGATAAACAACAATCACAAGCTGTTTTTAATTTATTGCTGTCTGGGTAAATATTTCGTCTCGGCCTACTGTTAGAGAGTAAGGAATAATGAAGCCGTCTTGACTTTTAATATTTCTACAAACTGAGAGGAGTGCAAAACAAGTCAACTCACTGGTTTATATAGTCAAACAGAAATGGATTTGGAAAGCCATAGGTGCATCGTAAGCAAACAAAAAAATGCTCCTTTCCCTCTGCGCAAGGGTTTGATGATGCCATGTTACGCGCGTTTTACGTTCTTCTAACAACTGTTTTCCGAAAGCAATTCTGTTTGACTATAAACTCACGAAAACCCACCAACCGCCGAAGACATCAACTTAATAACTCACCAACTCATAAACTCATCAACTCATAAGCTCATCAACTCAAAAACTTAAATCACTAACTTTTATTTTACAATAGCGTTATGAATTTCGCTCCGTTCTAGCGAAAATATAGGTCAAGAAGTAGGTAAAAAGCCACTTTTTCTACCCTTTCATGCCTTGGGGTTTGTCTATTTTTAAGCCTAGGACCTGCATTTAGCACCATTTTGCCTTTCTAGTTT
>CAUPVH010000220.1:0-4242 GCA_963514635.1 uncultured Prevotella sp.
CAGGGCATCATACGTTTTGGTGACGAAACGGCTAAGGAGATAATGACCAGCCGAAAGGACATTGTGGACATCGACATCAAGTGTAATTTCAGCGAAGTGCTGGAAAGTATCAAGGAAAACAATTACAGCCGAATTCCTATATATCAAGACAACACGGACAATATAAAAGGAGTGCTGTATGTAAAAGACCTCTTGCCGCACCTAACGAAACCGCACACGTTTAGGTGGCAGAGCCTGATTAGGCCGCCATATTTCGTTCCCGAAACGAAAAAAATTGACGATTTGTTGCGCGATTTCCAAGAGAACAAAATACATATTGCCATTGTTGTAGACGAATTTGGCGGAACTAGCGGACTTGTTACGCTAGAAGACATCCTCGAAGAAATAGTTGGAGAGATTAATGACGAGTACGACGACGAGACGGAAAAGACCTATACGAAGTTGAATTACAACACGTTTATCTTCGATGGTAAAACGTTGTTGAGCGACTTGTGCAGGATACTCGAAGTGGATGACGAGGAATTTAGTGAGGTTGAAGGCGGCGCCGACACGCTGGCTGGCCTTCTTCTTGAACTTAAAGGCGACTTCCCCTCGATTGGCGAACGCCTAAATTACAAGAATTACTTGTTCGAAATACTCGCCATTGAGGAACGTCGTATTAGTAGAGTGAAGGTTGTTGTTCATCCTTAACCCCTCTCAATACGCCCAATATCAATTGTTTCTCGTCCCTACATTCCCCCTATACCCCCGCGCTCTAAGAGATTTATGTACATGCTACGTTTCTCTTATGGCCTTTAATATCCTTTAATTCCCCATTATGCCCCTTTTGCGTATAGAACGTTTAGGCGAAGATGCCACCCTTGGCTTGTGGACATTGACCGAAGAAGAACGTTTCTTCTTCGACAACTATCCCTGTCTGCACAGCTTTAGAAAGGAGATAGACACCATCGGAAGTAAGCAAAGGCGCATGGAGAAACTGGCAACACGAGCCTTACTCATCGAAATGACGAAGAACACAGAACTTACTATTGAACACGACGGCAACGGAAAGCCCCTAGTTAAGGGCTATCATGTGAGCATAAGTCATACCAAGGGACTTGTGGCGCTGATGCTTTCTACCACTCGCGAGGTAGCAGTAGATGTTGAATACGATAGCGACCGGGTGAGCAGAATAGCCCATAAGTTTGTTAACACCAATGAAACGATGCCCACCAACACCCACCTTTTGTTGGCATGGTGTGCTAAGGAAACCATTTATAAGTACTTTTCATCCGACAATTTGTTGTCGTCTGACATCTATTTACAGCCTTTCAAGGTCGAAGATAATGGCATTATCGTTGGCAGAAACCTCAAAAGAAACCTTCTTGTTTCTGCTCGCTATTCGCGTTTTAATGGTTTCACGATGGTTTACATATAGGCCAACTGCCGATATAGACTGCGAAAAAAGGCACATTCCCCCTACCCCATCAACCGAACGATGCAGGATGTTGGAGCGTTCCAACAAACGCTTTTTATACCTCATTTAAAGACAATGCGACCCTAAAATCAAGATAAATAGTGTCAATCGTTACGTAAACTTATATAAAATGAGTAACTTTGCGGTATAATCTAGACGAAAATGAAGAAAAGATATCTTATATTTACGCTCATCATGGCTTGTTTTTGTACCGCTGGTTACGCGCAAAGAAAAAAGGCGAAAGCCGCGGTTAAGCCCAAACCACAGCCTGTGCAACTAAGCGCAGCCGACCTATTGTACCGCAATATGCTGGGTGCAACGGCCAAAGTGATGTTTGTTGACAGTGTTGTTGTGGAGAAATCGCTCTTCCTTTCGAGCATTCCACTGAACCCAGAGGCAGGAACACTGACCTCGTACCCCGCTTTCTTTAAGGAACATAAGTATCTGGATGGTTCTGTTTATCAGAACGAATTTAAGAACACCATCTACTATTCGGAAGGCGATTCCACGCGAAGGTCGGCCATTTACACTTCCGACCGCATCGGAACAGAATGGAGCGACCCTCAAAGACTTAGCGAAATAGGCGACGAATTTGAACAACAAAACTACCCTTTCCTCATGGCAGACGGCATAACCCTGTTTTTTGCTGCCAAGGGAGCAAACAGTTTGGGTGGGTACGACCTCTTTATGACGCGCAAAGACGGAGAAACGGGTAAGTTCTTTCAACCCGAAAACTACGGAATGCCGTTTAACTCTACCGCCAACGACTAACTGCTGGCCATCGACGAGATGGACAACCTGGGCTGGTTGGTGAGCGATAGGTTTCAACCCGAAGGCAAAGTGTGCATCTACACGTTTGTACCAACAGCCCAACGCCTATCGTTTAAGGAGGGCGAAGTGAGCCAACAGCAGCTGGAATCGTTGGCCAAGCTAAGCAGCATCGCCCAAACGTGGTCGTTTGGCAATAGGGACCAAGCCCTAAAAAGCATCGAATCGCTTAAAGCACGCAGTGCAAAGACAACGAGGACAACAGCTTTTCGTTTCCCCATCAACGATGTAAAAGTGTACACTTCCCTATCCCAATTCAAGACAAAGCAAGGGAAGGAACTATACATGGAACTTACCGAGCTGTATAAAAAGCAGGCCAAAGCAGTGCAAACACTAGAAGAAAAACGCGCCATCTACCACAAGGGGCGCTACAACGAGGCCGAGGCAATCAAAGCTTTGGAGAAAAACGTTGAGCAATTGGACACCAAAATACACGCCACGGAGAAGGCCGTCAGGAACTACGAGAACAAGTAGAACGACATTTATGGCAGGTTCTAAAAATTAGCTTGGCCGTATTTTTAGAACCTGCCATATAATAGAGAAACCGCGTTCGATGTTTCGAGAAATGACAGCTCAACAGCATATAAACACCACACCAAAGCGTTCATTGACCAACGAATTATAAAAACGACGGCTCACTAACGCCTCAAATAAAGAGCCAACAAGCTCAACAACTTATAAACTTACCAACTCACGAACTAATAAACTCCATAACTCATGCCTAAATTCTTTGCAGAGTCTGAACTCATTATCAACGGAGACGGAAGTATTTTCCACCTCCACGTAAAGCCCGAACAACTTGCCGACAAGGTAATCTTAGTGGGCGACCCAGGAAGAGTGTCGCTCGTTGCCTCGCATTTCGACAGTAAAGAGTGCGACATCGAGAGCCGCGAGTTCCACACTATCACAGGAACTTACCACGGAAAACGTATCTCTGTGGTTAGTACGGGTATTGGATGCGACAACATCGACATCGTGCTAAACGAACTAGATGCGCTAGCCAACATCGACTTTAAAACCCGAACGGAGAAAGAACAACTACGCCAACTTACCTTAGTGAGGATTGGAACCTGTGGCGGACTGCAAGAATACACGCCCGTCGGCACGTTCATCGCTAGCGAAAAGAGCATTGGCTTTGATGGTTTACTGAACTTTTACAGCTGTCGTAACGACGTTTGCGACCTGCCTTTCGAAGAAGCTTTCAAGCAGCACATGCAATGGAACCCACAATTATGCGCGCCATACGTTATCGATGCCGACAAAGAAACCCTCGAACGCATTGCTGGCGATGAAATGGTACGAGGCGTTACCATCGCCTGCGGTGGCTTTTTCGGTCCCCAAGGCAGAGAGTTGCGCATACCACTGGCCGACCCTAAGCAAAACGAAAAGGTAGAAAGCTTTGAATACAATGGCTATCGCATCACCAACTTCGAAATGGAAAGCAGTGCATTGGCAGGTCTTGCCCGACTGATGGGGCATAAAGCCGTAACTTGTTGCATGGTAATTGCCAACAGACGAGCAAAGAACGTGAATGCTAACTATAAGAATTCGATAGACGAACTGATAAAACTGGTACTCGAAAGAATTTAAAGAAATGCAAGCCCTATTAAACGATCGTCAAACAATATGTGCCTTGGCCACTTCTGCTGGCGGGGCTTTGGGCGTGATACGCGTGTCGGGTAACGATGCCATCGATATCGTAGACCGCGCCTTTAAAGCGCCCAAAGGCAAAAAATTGCATGCACTTCCACCACAAACAGTGCAATACGGACACATTGTAGACGAAGGAGAGCAAACCATCGACGAAGTTCTCGTTACGTGCTTTCGCGCTCCACATTCGTACACGGGCGAAAATTCAGTGGAGATTTCGTGCCACGGCTCCGCCTATATACTAAACGAAGTGCTTAAACTACTGGTGAGAATGGGATGCCGACAAGCGCAACCAGGCGAGTTTACAC
>CAUPVH010000221.1:0-4231 GCA_963514635.1 uncultured Prevotella sp.
AACCTTCGACCTGCATTATTGTGGGCTGGTTTTCTTCGATACCGCACGCCCCAAGCAGCACTATGTTATCAACTTTTAACCTAATGTTCCCTCCCTCTAATATGAAAGTTTACACCAAAACAGGCGACAAGGGCACTACAAGCCTTGTGGGCGGTGCGCGCATAGACAAGTCGCACGCTCGCATTGAGGCGTACGGCACCATTGACGAGCTTAATTCTGCCTTGGGCTATCTGCTTGCGCTGTTGCCCGAAGGTTCGCATGTGCCCTTGCTCGAAAGTGTTCAGCACGCACTTTTCAACATCGGTTGCCACCTCGCCACCGACATCGCGCAGGGAAACGAAACGGATGTGCCTTGCCTCGACCCGTCTTGCGCAGTGCAACTAGAAACGGCCATCGACCAAATGCAAGTAAAATTGCCGCCCCAAACCCACTTTATCTTACCTGGGGGAACGCCTGCGGCAGCCTGGGCGCACGTCTGTCGCACCATTTGCAGGCGTGCCGAGCGGCGTGTTGTAGCCTTGTCGCACGAGGCGCACGTGTCTTTCTCTGCCTTACAATACCTTAATCGGCTCTCCGATTACCTATTCGTTTTGGCACGTTTTATCAACCATAATGCCGATTTGTCGGAAAAAACTTGGCAAAACACTTGCAAATAACAATAAAAGTGTTATTTTTGCAGCCTAAACCGAAAACATTAACAAGAAAAACTATTAAGATATGTATTGGACATTGGAATTGGCATCTAAACTAGAAGATGCGCCTTGGCCTGCAACCAAGGAAGAACTCATAGACTATGCTATGCGTTCGGGTGCACCTTTGGAGGTGTTGGAGAACTTGCAAGAGATAGAAGACGAAGGCGATGTCTACGAGAGTATCGAAGATATTTGGCCCGACTATCCTACAAAGGAGGACTTTCTCTTCAACGAAGACGAATATTAACGATATTGAAAAGGGGGATGTGTTTGGGTAAAAGCCCAGCACATCCCCCTTTGTCTTGCTTGGTGGGCGCGTAATAGGGCTTAGCCCTAGGATGTTGCTACGAAGGTTAAAAACGGCCTAGTAAAAGCAGAGGGGCTGGGCTTTCTTAATGGAACAAGAATTTATTTAGCCGCTCAGCCCATTGCTCGCCAATCATTATACAGCCCGCTCGCCCCCATCTTAATCTTCCCTTTACTCTGCCTTACACCTCACTGCTTATGTTTAAAAAACTTTCGCGGCTCAGTCGCCCTTGGCTTATTTTCCTCGCCATAACTGCTTGGTTGTTAGTTATGGTACTATCTTTTATCTTGGCTTATAGCTATGCGCGCAGCGTGGCTGCAAACGATGGCGTTGAAATTCCAACGTTATGGCAATTCCTCTTTGGCGATTAGCCAGCATTACTGGCGCAACAACAAGTCACGACACACTTGTTGCATCGTGATTGAAACGCGTTTAGGGCAGCCTTTACAACGCTTAATCGCCCTTTTTATCTAATCAGTAGGTATCTTGGCGTTTTAGCCTTGTACTCCAAATACTCTTTCCCGTAGGTTTGTGCGCAATAACGCTCTTCTCCAAGGATGGTGAAGTGGGTTGCAATGACGAACGGAACTATCACAATGAGCAGCCAAAGCGAGGCCGAAGCAATACAGGTGCCGAACATTCCTGCGAAAAAGAAGAAGTACATGGGGTTGCGCGACCAGCGATAGATGCCGCTCTTGATTGTTTTCCCTGCTGGGTCGATGCCATAACTATGAAAGGACCAGATGAAGGCGGCAAACGAAAGCGCAAAGATTGTGCTGCCTATAAGAAACCATGCCGTTCCCAATTTGAATGGAACGAAGATTGAAAGCACAAGCAGAACTATTTGAAGAAATGTGCTTACCATAGCCCAAAACTTGTCGCGAGGCGTATACCACGATGTGTCTACCGCGCGCTTTCCCACTTCGCGGAAGATAGCCATATAAACAAGCTGTATCACTACCATGCCAAACGCAGGTATCCATGCGTTAAGCCAGCCGAGTTTGAGGGTTGTGAAGAATGATAAATCTAACATATTGCTTTGAGTTTATGAGTTTATGAGTTGACAAGTTAACGAGTTTCAAATTCATGGCCTCGCGAATATATGAGTCAACACGATTACCCTTTTTGCAAAGATAAGACAAATTGTTTAACGGCACAATCACCAAAAATAGTGATTTTGTTCCACGCGTTTTATCTACAACTTGATGCCTTGGCAGCACATGTTTCTTTGCCACGAGCCTGCTTTTGGTAGGCATTCATTATTTTAGAAGTCTTCCGAAAAACAGTTGAACATGGTTCTTGAAATATCTTAGCCCATCAAAGCCCTTTCCAAAATCACGTATGTTGCCGATTATTTTCGTAACTTTGCACCATGCAAACAAAAGAAAAAGAGCTGATATTGCTAAGTTTCGACACCGAAGAGTTTGATGTTCCGCGCGAGCATGGCGTAGACATCAGCTTGGAAGAAGGCATGCGCGTGTCGGTAGAAGGCACAACGCGCATTCTCGATTGTCTGAAATCTAACGGCGTTCGCGCCACTTTCTTCTGCACGGGCAACTTCGCCGAGCAGGCACCGCGCCTTATTCGCCGCATCATGGACGAGGGGCACGAGGTGGCTTGCCACGGAGTGGACCATTGGAAACCTGTTCCCGAAGACGTATGGCGGTCTAAAAACATACTCGAACGTGTGGCGGGCGTGCCCATGCGCGGCTATCGGCAGCCCCGTATGTTCCCCGTGAGCGACGATGCACTGGCCGAGGCGGGCTATCTGTACAACTCTTCGCTCAATCCTGCCTTCGTTCCAGGCCGTTATATGCACCTCACCACGCCCCGCCGTTGGTTTATGAAGGGCGAGGTAATGCAAATTCCGGCCTCGGTTACACCCCTTTTGCGTTTTCCTTTGTTTTGGTTGTCGTTACACAATCTGCCCCAATGGCTGTACAACGCTATGGTTAGGCGCGTGTTGCGACACGATGGCTACTTCGTAACCTACTTCCATCCGTGGGAGTTTTACGACCTCAAAGAGCATCCCGAATATAAGATGCCCTACATCATACGCAACCATAGCGGTGTGGATATGGTTAACCGACTAGACCGTTTGGTAAAGATGATGAAACTGCGCGATGCAGAGTTTATAACCTATACCGAGTTTGTTGAACGAAAGAAGGGGGAGAAGAAATGACGCGATTGGCTATTGTTTCGCCTTGTTACAACGAAGAGGCGGTGCTAGATTCCTCGGTGACGCGCCTAACACAGCTGCTCGATACGCTGGTTAGCTTGGGCGACGTGTCGGCCGAGAGCATGATCGTGTTTGTAAACGATGGTAGCACCGATGCCACTTGGCAGCTGATATGTCGCCATCAGCGCGAAAACCATTATGTGCGGGGTATTAATCTGGCCCGAAATGTGGGGCATCAAAGTGCCATCATGGCCGGAATGCTCACCGCTAGGCATTGGGCAGACGTGGTGATAACCATTGATGCCGACCTGCAAGACGACCTTGCAGCCATTCCTCGCATGCTGCAACATTATCGCGAGGGTAGCGACATCGTGTACGGCGTTAAGGTTTCGCGCAAGGCCGACCCCGTTTTCAAACGCCTTTCGGCTGTGGCTTTCTACAAGTTGCAGTCTAAAATGGGCGTGAAAAGCGTGTTCAACCATGCCGATTTCAGGCTGATGAGCCGCCGAGCACTGGATATTCTTGCTGGTTATGGCGAACGCAACCTCTACTTGCGCGGACTGATACCCATGATAGGGCTTGAAAGCAGCACAGTAGACGACGTGATAAGCGAGCGTACGGCAGGCACATCGAAGTACACTTTAAAGAAGATGCTGTCGTTGGCACTCGATGGCATAACCTCGTTTTCGGTTCGTCCCATATACCTTATATTATATATAGGCTTCTTTTTCCTTTTCCTCAGTCTTGTGGCGGGCGTGTATGTTGTTCATGCGCTCATTGTTCACACGGCTTATCCCGGTTGGGCGTCTATCATGTTAACCCTTTGGCTCATAGGCAGAGTTATCATGTTGTCTATCGGCGTTGTGGGAGTTTATGTGGGCAAGATATACACCGAAGTGAAGAACAGACCTTTGTTTAATATACGCGAGATAGTTGGCGATGACGACAACGCAAAGGTTTAAAGGTTGGTGGAAAGGCCATCCCGCCTTTCGGGCACACTTTTGGCGTGTGTTTCGCTTTGGCATTGTGGGCGCGATATGCACGGCCTTGCAT
>CAUPVH010000222.1:0-4218 GCA_963514635.1 uncultured Prevotella sp.
GTCCTGCACTCCCCTCAAGTTATAGAAATATTAAAAGTCAAGACGACTTCGAACTGAAAGATATTATTGCCCATACTTCCGTCCATTCTTTCTGCTAAAAGCCTCAAGAAGTGAAAGTAGGGGCGTCATCGCGTGCGTTTAACCCATAAGAGCTTTAAAGGGTGTGTTTGTTACCCATTTGCTCTAGTAAGTTAATCGTTTTTAAATATTCATCTTTGCTGTACTTACTTAATTCAACAGAGCTGATGTGGGAGTTTAGAATAGTTATTGTTTTCTTTATAACCTCTGACGGAATATAATCTTTAGAGTTGAGCATCTGTTTTATTTCATGATGAAAGTTCACCATTGATTGTTTCTTAGGTGCAATTTGAGGCATTGAAAGCAAATAGTTCCATTTGTCTTTCCAAGTGCGATATTGAGGAAACGCGGAAATATGCAAAGACACATAGTAATTAACTTTTCTGTTCTTTATTGCTTTCGTGAATAATTCAAATACCTTAGAGGAAGGCTTTAATTTGTATCGCCGTACAATACAACCCAAACTTGAAATAACATTTATTGATATATTTGAGTTGGCTTGAAAAGTTTCACCTATCTCAATTATGTTCTCTATTAAAGTTTTATCGACTAAAATAGGAACATAAAAGAACGAGAACTCTTTTCTTGGAAACTTCTCAAACTCTTTCATTAACTCTTGCAATTGTGTTTCATCATAAGATTTCCAATTGCATAGTTTATCTTTAAGAGCCTCTAATGTTTTAACATTCTGGTCCATAAATTGGTATTAGGCTGGTTCTAAAAAGCCGCCAAAGGTGTTTTAGAACCAGCCATTAATGACATTCTTTTATCTTTCCTTTCCCATCTGCATTGGAATGAGTTGCATTTTTACATTTGAGCACCTATTTCTGCACGGGACAAGGCAAAGTCGGTTAGAAATTATAATGCGATGGCGCAATATAATGGCGTGCAAGGAAACAATTACTCTTTCTTCACTTTTTTACCATTAACAACGTACACGCCCTTAGGTAGACGTTCAAAGGGCAGTTTCATCCGTATGCCGTCGAGCGTATATATCACGTCTTCCTTGGTTGATGGTGGCGTGGCGGCGTTGTCGATGCCCGTGTTCTTGCCGCGTTTGATAAGAACTTCGCCGCATATTTCCTCGCCTTTTACAAACACCCAGCCCCAATTAGCGTGGTACATATTGCTGCGTTCCTCGCAAGTTGCTCCTTTCGGACTGGCCAAATAGCTACCGCCTTTAAGCTTAATTCCCCAATACGCAGACATGCACGGCTCATTTTCTAGAACGCGAATGGCATGCACTTGGGCATTATTGATGGTGATGGTGTCTGCCCAAATGGGTGACTTGGCCTCGATGGTGCATCCACCTTGAATGGTCAGCTGTTTACCAGAGAAGATTGATACGTTACCGGATGCTACTAGCGAACCACTGCCTGTTATCACTATGGGAATGCTATTTGTGCACACGGAACTTTCTTTTGTTACTTCAATGACGTTGTGCCCAATCAACTTGATGATGAGCGGCCTTTTTTTCCATTCGTAGTCGATAAACACAGAAATGCCTGGCTTACCCTCAGCAGGTTTAATCAAAACATTATTCAACGTAAGTGTACGCGTAGAATTGTCGAAAGTAACCTTTCCTTTTTTTACAGCCGGAAAACCTCCAGCAGCGGAGATGTTCTTGTAGTTGTCGGAGGTTATGTGTACTTCGCCAACCTCCACATAATAGTCGGCTGCCCTTGCTTGCGTTTGCCAAAGTGCGGCCACAAGGACAAGGAGGTAATAATAAAAAACGTTCTTTTTCATAAGCAGATATTTATTTATTGTAAAGCATTCTTTTTGCCTTTCTCGAAAAGTGCGTGTCACTAGCCTTGATAAGGCCCAACAAACGTGCTTGGCTTTGTTTTGGGGCTTAACGCTAACGCTCTTTTTCCGTTCTTTGTAAGTTGCTTTATGGGATACACATCATACAGTTAGCCATCATGTTGACAGCTAAGCCCCATGAAACATCGCCTCTACGACGTTTTTTACTGTGTTCCCTAAAAGTGTATATGGGCCATTATGCCCCATGAGCAGTGTTTAATGAATACGCGCGATACTGCTCTGCTTGTTTCTTTATCTGCTGATTGTGGTGTTATTGTTACCTAAATACAATAGTTTATATATATAATAAGGTGTCGGGGGAGAGGCTTTGCCGGGTGTTACTGGCACCATTCCTTACACCACTTCATTCATTCTTATGTCGTTGTCGTCGGTTGGCACCTCGTCTACCTTTTGGAAATCGAAACACACACCTATTTTATAGGCTTGCGGAACTTGTGCCAAAAAACGGTCGTAATAGCCCTTTCCGCGACCTAGTCGGTTGCCGTGAGGGTCGAAACTCATGCCTGGAACCAAGATGGTTTCTATCTCTTGATAGGTCGTGAAGGGCTTTCCTGCGGGTTCTAGGATGTTCATTGCGCCTAGTTTAAGGTCTTGCGGACCTTGATATTGGCGTATTTCGAGGTGTTGCTCGTCGATAACCACGGGCAACAACACCCTTTTGCCCATCTTTACGAGTTGGTCTACGGCCTCGTGCGTGTACACTTCGTCGGGCAACGAGTGGTAGAACATCACCGTGTTGGCCTGTACCACTCGTGGATGAGCCAGCAAACGCTGCACTACGGCAAGCGACAACTGGCGCAATTGTTCGCCGTCGAATTGTCGCTTGCGTAGCCTAATTTCTTGTCTTAACGCCTTCTTGTCCATCATTTTCGCTTTTGTTGGGGTGCGGTCTTGCCCTTGTCGGTTTGCGTGAGCTTTGGGAAAGCGGCATTATTCTTAAACACCTTCAAGGCGGCAGTTATAACGGGGTCGTCTTCGTTAAGGTATTGGGTCCATACTTCGTCGTCGAGCATGTTGTAAACGATGCGGCTGATGATGAAACGCGAAAGCATTTTGTGCGACTTGCGTATCATCAGGTTGCGCCGTTGCAGGCCATGCTTGTCGGCATAAGTGGCAAATTGTTCCACCAAATTTTGCTTGCCCAGGTAGTCGGTCAAGTCTTTGAGGGTTTTATACTTGGCAAGTTTTTGCCTGTTGTTGTCCGTATAGTTGTAGGCGAACTGCAAGATAAGCCCGCTCATGGCTGCTTGTTTGAAGTAAGAGGTAAGTCCGATTGTGTCTTCGGCCACGAAGATGTCGGGCGTAATGCCGCCACCGCCGTACACTAGGCGGCCAATGCCCGTGTGATAAGCAGGCCCCGTGTGCTTGATGCTGTCTTGCGAGAAGAACTCGCCATGCTGATAGCGGCTGTAAATGTCTTGTTCGTAATCGGCAGCGTCGCCGGTGGTGTACGGCTTTTGTATGCAACGGCCCGACGGAGTGTAGTAACGGGCGATGGTAAGGCGAATAAGACTGCCGTCGGTAAAGCCCATTTGCTGCTGTACCAATCCTTTTCCGAACGAACGACGCCCGATAACGGTGGCCCTGTCGTTATCTTGCATTGCCCCTGCGAATATCTCGGACGATGATGCCGAGCCTTCGTTGATGAGTACAACGAGCGGCATGCGCTGGTAGCTACCCTTTCCGTCGCTCACATAGTCTTGCCTTTGCGACTTGCGCCCTTGCGTGTAAACTATCAGTTTGCTCTTTGGCAGGAACTCGTTGGCCATCTGTACGGCCGATTGGAGAAAGCCACCCGTGTTGTCGCGGAGGTCGATAACGAGGTTCCTGCACCCCTCTTGCGACAGCTTGGCCAAGGCGATGAGCATGTCGGGATAAGTTCTTTCGCCGAAGTTCTTAACGCGAATGTAGCCCGTATCATCGTCGAGCATGTAGGTTGCGGTTATGCTTTTTTGTGGGATGTCGCCGCGTGTGACGGTGAATTCCAATGGTTTCTGATGTCCATAGCGTAGTACGCCGATGCGCACCTTCGTGTCTTTCGGACCTTTCAGTCGGCGCATGGCCTCGTCGTTGGTAACGATTTTGCCCACAAAGGGTTTGCCGTCGATGCTCACCACCTTGTCGCCAGCCAGCAACCCAGCCCTTTCGGCTGGCGCATTCTTTATCACGTTTTGCACGTGCAGCGTGTCTTGGCGGATGTTGAACTCGATGCCCACGCCCGAGAACGACCCTTTCAGCTCGTCGTTGGCGGCTTGCATGTCTTTGGCTGTGATGTAAACCGAGTGCGGATCGAGGTCGGACAGTATCTGTGGG
>CAUPVH010000223.1:0-4188 GCA_963514635.1 uncultured Prevotella sp.
GGCGTAGGCTTTTCCTGGTGCGCCGGGGTTGGTGGAGTAATAGGTTCCCTCAACATGGTGTTTCTTCCCCTCACGCGTGATGGTTAGGGAGATTGAATGATTCAACATGTCGAGGTGGACGGGGTCGATGTCTACCGTTATAGGTTGAGTTTTGTACATCAACCTATTGGTTACCTTGCCCGAACTCATATAAGTGGTGTATAGTTTTAGGTCTTTAACGGCTTGGATGGCAATGGAACTCGATTTGAGTATTTCCATTTCGTTGTCGATGCCCGTTGAATTAGACACCATGCCAAGGTTCGTGGCATATTGCAAACTGTTTCGGCCTCTGCTGCTATTCTCTTCTTTGATAAGCAGTTTGGCGTAAGTTTGATAAATGGGGATGGTGTAACGCAGGTAAATGCTGGCCAGCCCAAGGCAAATAACTAATGATAATACAAACCATTTCCAATTCAAAATGAGGGTCATGTAAACGGTTTGAAAATTGAATAGCGATTTTCCCGCAGGCGTTTGCTCGTTATCCAAGTTGTTGTTTTTTATATTCTCTTCCATACAATCTGTTGTTTCTTGTCTCTATCTCTCTTTTCGCTTAATAATGTATTGTTTGAGATGTTTCAGTACTTTACTTTGCCATTTCGGCAATGCGCATGAGGTATTGGCCGTACTCGTTTTTAATCATGGGCTGGGCCAACGCCTTCACTTGTTCTTTGTCAATCCATTTGTTGTCCATCGCAATCTCTTCGAGGCAAGCAACCTTTTGGCCTTGTCTTTTCTCAATTACTTCGATAAAGGTACTTGCTTCGCTAAGACTGTCGTGCGTGCCCGTGTCTAGCCATGCAAAGCCTCTTTGCAGTGTTTGCACTTTTAATGCTCCTCTTGAAAGGAATTCTTGGTTGACGGTTGTTATTTCCAGTTCTCCCCTTGCGCTGGGCTTAATGTTCTTAGCAACTTCAACTACAGCATTGGGGTAGAAGTATAAGCCCACAACAGCGTAGTTGCTCTTTGGGTGTTTGGGTTTTTCTTCGATGCTAAGGCAGTTGCCTTTGTCGTCGAATTCAGCTACGCCGTAGCGTTCCGGGTCGTTAACGTAATAGCCGAAAACCGTTGCCTTACCATTGTTTGCAGCCTCTACACTCTGTCTGAGCATGCCCGTGAACCCTGCTCCGTAAAAAATGTTGTCGCCAAGCACTAAGCAAACGGTGTCGTTACCAATAAACTTCTCGCCGATGATGAACGCTTGCGCCAGACCATCAGGGCTGGGTTGCTCGGCGTATTCAAACTTTACGCCCAAGTCTTTCCCGTCGCCCAATAGGCGTTCGAAACCTGGAAGGTCGTGTGGGGTGGATATAATCAATATCTCTTTGATGCCTGCTAGCATCAACGCAGATATTGGATAGTAAATCATGGGCTTGTCAAAAATGGGTATCAACTGCTTACTAACGCCTTTTGTAATGGGGTAGAGCCTAGTACCTGAACCTCCGGCAAGTACGATTCCTTTCATACGCTTTTATGTTTAACGATTTATGGGACAATAATTATGTTCTATGTTCGGTTGGTGCACATGGCACATATATAAATGATGACTGGCGTTTGGGGTGTCATCTGCGATGCATAAAATAAGGAAGTTGCCTTGGGGTATTCCCAAAAACATTCACCTCTGTTAGCATCTAGGGGTGGTGCAGTTCACTTCGGCTCTGCATCATGCCACCTTATTATATGTTGCAAAGATAATAATAAAAACTGAAATTTATATTTTTCGGCTTGTTTTTGTTTGCTTTATTGTACTTTCATTGGATTTGCTTAGCATGTTTCGGCTTTGTGTTACCGTTTTAGTTCTCTATTTCTTCTCTTTTTATGTATTTTTACTCTTAATTTTTGCTAAACCATTTTGTGGTTCGAATTAAAATACCTAATTTTGAAATTCGAACAATCAATAAAACGTGAACAGTGAAAAATAACATACTAACGCTGCTAATATTTCTCTTACCGCTAGGCACTTCTGCACAAAAGATAACCATAGGTTCGTGTAACACGATGGATGGAGGCCTATATAAGGGTGAAATGGTAGGTGGAAAACCGCATGGTAAGGGCAATACGTTGTATAGCAATGGTGAAACATACGAAGGCGAATACTTTAAGGGGCGTTGCCAGGGCTATGGCGTTCGAACCTTTTCTGATGGAAAACGTTACGAAGGGCAATGGTTCCAGGACCAACAACACGGCAAAGGCACTTGCTATTTCGCCAACAACAACAAGTATGTAGGCCTTTGGTTTCGTGGTCATCAGCATGGTCATGGCGTGATGTATTATTATAATGGTGATAAGTACGAAGGCAATTGGGCGCACAACAAGCGTCAAGGCAAAGGCAGATACACCTTTTCTACGGGTGCCTTTTACGATGGAAACTGGAACGACGACAAGAAATCGGGCCAAGGTTTCTTCGATTGGGGCGACGGGTCTAACTACAATGGCATGTGGGTAGACAACCAACGTTCAGGCAAAGGCACTAACCGTTACGCCGATGGCGACGTGTATGTGGGGAACTGGACCAATGACATTCAGAACGGAAAAGGTATTTATAAGTTCCAAAACGGAGATGTTTACGAGGGCGACTACGTACAAGGCGACCGCACAGGGCAAGGTATCTTTAAGTATGCCAACGGCGATCGCTATACAGGACGCTTTCTTGAAGGAGACAAGGACGGTAAAGGAACTTTCGTATGGGCTAATGGAGACACATACGTTGGCGACTGGAAGAAAGACCGACAGAATGGCCACGGAAAACTAACGAAGAAGAGCGGCGACGTGTTTGAAGGCAACTTCGTTAACGGACGTGTTGAAGGTGAAGTGATAATACACTATGCCGACGGGTCGCGTTTCAAAGGATCTTATAAAGACGGAAAGCGAAACGGAAAGGCAATAGAAGAAGATAAGAACGGAAACAGGTTCGAAGGAACTTACCTTAGAGGTATTCGCGACGGCCGATTTGTCGAGAAAGACAGGAATGGACAGGTTAAAGCCAAAGGCCATTACGAAAACGGTAAGCGTTTCAACGACTGATTACCCGCAACAAGCGCTCTTCATCGCTTGATATAAAGAACTAGAAACAGAGAACTATGGTATTAGACGTGTTAGACAATTTTGGAAAATACGCGGCGTTGAACCCGTATTTCTCTTTGGTGGATGCCTTTATGCGTACCCACCAGCTTGAAGAACTTGCCCTTGGCACATATAATATAAAAGGTGAAGACGTGGTGTTGAAAATAGAACAGGCTATGGGAAAGAATCCAGCCGAGGCCATTTTGGAAAGTCATCGCCAAATGATAGACATCCAAATACCACTTCAACAAGAAGAAACCTTCGGCGTGGCTGCTCTCACTTCATTGCCAGCCGCAGACTATTCTGCCGAAAAAGACATTTCGTTCTATCCCAATTCGCCTGTGCAGAATTATGTTACATGTCCTCGTGGAGGCTTTGTGATATTCTTCCCACAAGACGCACACGCACCTTGTATCTCCACAAATGCAAACTTTAAAAAGGCCATTTTCAAGGTGCGTTGCGTGTAGCGGCGGTCAATACAGCTTGTTTTGCCGTTAGTTTCAACATTCATTGCGCTAGCTTTGCTTGCTCATAAGCTAAACAAAGTGGGCAAAATATTTCTAAGACTAGCAAAAACAAACCTACTCAAACCAGAAGGACCAAGAGTTAAACCAACATCATGAAAGCCGTGCTGCCAACAACGCGTTGATGCAAACATGCACAAATAAAAGCCTGTTGACCTCTCGGCACTCGTACATAATAAATTGCAATAACTATGTCAGCAAAAGACGCTAACCCCACAAAGAAAGTGAAAAAGCCTTCGAAGACGACAACAGCGCCCACCCCAAACGCCTCACGCATGGGCCTAGTTAAGAACGATGCCTACCTCGAACCCTACGAGGATGCAATACGTGGTAGGCACGAACATTACCTGTGGAAAATGAACCAGTTGACAGGCAATGGGCGTAAAACGCTAAACGACTTTGCCAATGGACACCAATATTACGGCCTACACAAGCTGTCGAAAGGGTGGGTGTTCAGGGAATGGGCACCAAATGCCACCGAGATATATCTCGTGGGCGATTTCAACGATTGGAAAGAGACAGAACGTTACCGCGCCAAGCGCATCGAAGGAACAGGCAACTGGGA
>CAUPVH010000224.1:0-4185 GCA_963514635.1 uncultured Prevotella sp.
ACGCTGAATCCTCCAAAGCTTGCGCCTACACAGCCAAGGCGGTCTTTGTCTACGAAAGGAAGGTTGGCAACAGCATCGTCCACGGCGGCCAAGTAGTCTTTCATGCAGAGTCCAGTCCAATCTCCTGATATTTCATCGTTCCATTCAGAACCAAATCCTGGCAAGCCACGACGGTTGGGGGCGATGATTACATAGCCGTTGGCAGCCATGATTTGGAAGTTCCAACGGTAACTCCAAAACTGACTAACGGGACTTTGTGGGCCTCCTTCGCAGAAAAGCAATGCGGGATATTTCTTGTTGGGGTCGAAATGCGGTGGCAGGATAATCCATACTAATTCTTTCTTGCCATCTACGGTGTTAACCCAACGTTGTTGTACCTTGCCCATTTCAAGTTGATCGAAGATGTGCTTGTTCTCGTCGGTAATCTGTTTTACGTCGGACTTCTTCTCTTTCTTAGAAGGTGTAACAACGAAAAGGTCGTCGGGGTGCGAGTAGCTGTGGCGCATGGCGAGCAGCTTACCCGTGTTGCCTAGCAACTGAACCGAGGCGTAATCGTGCCAGCCCTCTGTGAGTTGCATCACTTTACCAGCCAAATTGGTTTGATACATGTTTACACAGCCGTGCCAAACACCGATGAAATAAAGTGTTTGCGAGTTGGCTGCCCAGCAATAATCGTCTACATTAGAATCGAAAGACTCGGTAACGTAGCGTTTCTCGCCCGTTGCAAGCGTATAAATGCAAAGGCGGTTGCGGTCGCTTTCGCAACCATCTTGTTTCATGCTCTGCCAAGCCACGTATTTACCATCGGGAGAGAATTGGGGATTAACGTCGTAACCCACGTTATAATCTTTGGCTTGACGGTTCACGGCTTGGTTTCTCAACGACTTGGTTGCATCTACGGCAGGTGCCTTATAGTCGGCAGGTTTGCAAAGGTTGGTTGTTTTTCCTGTTGCCAGTTCGTACAAATAGATGTCCGAGTCGGTAGAGATGGAATACTCGCGCCCTGTTTTCTTCCTGCAAGTATAGGCAATAGTCTTAGAGTCGGGGCTCCATGCTAATTGCTCAACGCCGCCAAATGGTTCCATTGGGCATTCGTATGGTTCGCCCTCCAATATATCTTTGCCTTCTGTTATGCCATCTGCTTGAACGTCGGCCACAAAGGGATGCAGTATGCTTTCTACATAATGGTCCCAGTGGCGATACATCAAGTCGGTTACTTTTCGGCCTGTGGCCTTGGGAAGGTCGGTAGGGTTGGCTTGGATAACGCCTGTATATTTGATTGACTTAACAAGGATAACCTTCTTACCATCGGGCGAGAACTTAAACCCTTCGATGTCGGTGGCACTGCGCGTAAGTTGCTTTCGGTCGGAGCCATCGGGGTTCATGCTCCACAGCTGGCCTTTTGTTAGAAACGCAATACGGCGTCCGTTCTCAATCCACGCGGCGTCGGTTTCGTTGTCGGCCGTTGTAGTGAGTTGCTTTTTATTTGTTCCATCGGCATTAGACACAAAGAGCATGTGATGTCCCTTGTTTTCTTGCACGCTGTAATAAGCCACACGATAAACAACGAGCTTACCGTCGGGCGAGGCTTGTGCCCCACCGATGCGCCCCATTGCCCAAAGGGCCTCGGGTGTCATAAGGTCGCTTTTTAAAGTAATTTCGTTCTTACCGATCATGGTTTGGCCAATTGATTGCGGCGCGACAGCCAACAAAGCCATTGCCGCCAGGGCTAGAGATTTCTTCATAGGTTTTAGTGCTTTTAATTCCTTATTTTAAAAGACGGATTACAGTTGTGCGCTCGTTAAGGCACAAACCATAATCCGTCGGATGCTTTAAATTCGCTTGTTATGTTGTATCAATTGAATTAGGGGGTTATTCACTCGGCTCACTTCTTGCCAAGCTGCTCGCGTTTGCGTTGCAATTCTTGTTGCTGTTGCTGCATGGCTTGCAGGCGAGCAGATAGTCCTTTAAGTTTCTGCGGGTTGTTCTGTGCCTCCTTATAGTTGGCTTCCAGTATACTCAACAGCTTTTCGTCGTTGGTGGTCTTACGCAAGAGCCACATAATGGCGGCACTGAAGAACAGGCTGACGAAATAGTAGAAGTTAAGTCCTGATGAATAATCGTTGAACATGAAGAAGAACATCACCGGCATGAGGTACATCATCCACTGCATCATCTTCATCTGTTCGGCCTGCTGACCAACCATTTGGTCGCGCTGTTGGCGCATGGTCATTATCGAATAGAGCACGTTAGACAAACAGAAGAGAATACAAGTGAGCGACAGGTGGTCGCCAATGAGCCAAATGTTGTGTCCCCACTCCAACACGGGGTCGTAAGTGGAGAGGTCGTTTATCCACAAGAAACTTTCTCCGCGAAGTTGGATGGCATTGGGAACGAAATTGAACATCGCAATCCAAATGGGCATCTGTATAAGCATGGGCAAGCAGCCAGAAAGCGGACTGACACCATACTTGGCGTATTCGCTCATCATAGCCTGCTGTTTCTTCATTTGGTCTTCAGGCTTGTTAAACTCTTTGGTGGCCTCTTCTAGTTTGGGTTTAAGCACACGCATCTTGGCCGAGCTTAGATAACTCTTCTTCACCAAGGGGAATGTGATGAACTTCAAGAGCAAGGTAATAAGGATAAGTACCACGCCCATGTTGATGTCCAGCCCCGTTAACCAGTCGAAAACATAGAGGGTGAACCAACGGTTGATGATGCGGAACAGCGGCCAACCTAGGTAAACAAGTCGTTCAAGCTCCAAATCCTTGCCGAAATGACTTTGACTTTCCATCTTTTGGAGCAAGCGGAAGTCGTTAGGACCATAATAGAAATCGAGCTGTGTGGGTTGTGCGCCCGTTGGGTCGAAGGCTGTTTTAAGCTTGGCTTGGTACTGTTTGAGGTAGCCCGAACCCTTTTCTTGGGGGATGCTCGTTAGCGTGGCGTTCGTGCCGAAGTCGGTTTTAGCAATCATAACAGCCGAGAAGAATTGGTTTTTGAAGGCCACCCAATCTATTTTGTCTTCAATAACCTCGTCTATTTTCTCCGAACTCTCGCTTAAATAGTCTGTTCCGCCCTCCGTCTTGTGGTAGGTTAACGACGCATAACGGTTCTCAAAGGTAAATCCTTTCTCTTGTTGTGCGCAACGTTCTTGCCAATTAATGTCCACTGTATTAACCGAAGGGTTGAGTATTCCGCCCATTCCCGTAGCCGAGATGCTTGTGTGCAACATATATTCGTTGCCTAACACATACTTAATGGTAAGCGTTTTGCCTGCTGCCGCCTCGGCTGTGAAGGTAACGGTGGTGTCTGTAACTTCCGAAGGCGTAAAGAACAGGTCGGCCGTACTTACATATCCGTCCTTAGTTGCGAATGTGTAGTTAAGGCTTTGGTCTTTTCCTTGAAACAAAGTAAGGTCTTTATGCCCGTTTCTATCGGTAAAGTTGCTTATTATAACCTTATCTACCACACCGCCCTTGGTGTTGAGTTGAAGTGTTAGCTTGTTGTTCTTCAACACGATGGGCTTGGCCTCGCCAACCAAAGCCTTATGAAAAAGGGCAGTTGTGTCCGTGGTAGCCTGTTCTAGGGCTTGTGCTCGTGCGGCATCGGCCTTAGCCTTAGCCTTCGTTTGCTCTTCCTTGTTTTTCTTTTCAATCAGTTCCTTTTGCTGTTGCTTAGCCAATTCTTCCTCCGAAGGACGATTCCAGAGGCTGAAACCAATAAGCACTAAGCCAATGAGAATGAAACCGATAAGATTGTTTTTATTCATTATGTCTTGTCCATTTATCCCGTTCTGTCATCGCCAGGCACAGCCAACGGCTACTACCCAACGCTATTTTACGGGAGATAATCAGATATTGTAATTATTTTTTATTTGCTATTGCCGTCTTAACGAAATCCACAAAGAGGGGGTGCGGATTGAGCACGGTGCTTTGGTATTCGGGATGGAATTGCGTACCGATATACCATTTTAGGCCCGAAATTTCCATTATAACAACGACGGCGCTTTCGGGGTTCTTGCCTACACAAGCCATTCCTGCGCGCTCGTATTCCTTTTGATACTCGCTGTTAAACTCGTAACGGTGGCGGTGCCTTTCCTGTATATGTTCGTGTTTATAGATATCTAGCACGCGCGAAGTCTGTTTCAACACGCATTCGTAGGCTCCCAGACGCATCGTACCGCCC
>CAUPVH010000225.1:0-4180 GCA_963514635.1 uncultured Prevotella sp.
GGTCTAACAGAATGGTGTATTTAGAGGGGTCTACCTTGCCCATCAGTGTTTTAAGCGATGCCCTTCGCCCATTGGTTCGGTCGTCGCGCCCAACAATATTTAGGTTCATCACCTGCACAACGCTGTCGCGCAGCAAGTTGATGTTGGCATCTCGATAGAATTTTTCGGCGTTAGCGTCACCACTATAATACTCGTGGTTACCCAAACAAGCGTATATTGGCACCTTAATTCGGCGGAATTCTTCGGCTACATGCTCTTCCAACAGCGGCCGAATGCTGATGTCGATGATGTCGCCAGCGATGAGCACGAGGTCGGGTCGTTCGGCGTTGATCAAGTCCACCCAACGCGCGAACTCCGCCCTACGATTGTGATAGCCCAAGTGCAGGTCAGAAATCATCACCACTTTTAAGGGTTTGTCCAAGTGTTTGGAAGTGTTTAGATGTAGGTCTTGGCGCACCTTATTATTATAATGGATGTTGCCATACACAAAAACGGCCAGCAACACGCCCAATACGGTGAACGTTCCAAGCAGGCTGTTATACACGAAATGCTTGGGAACAAGATGCGCCAGCCTGCCCATGTCGAGCAAAAGAAAGAGCATAACGGCATAGAGTAGAACGAAAACCGAAGACGTTCCAATTTCATATACGCCCGTGGCAAGGGGCATTGGCATCTTATCTAGTCCTGCGCCAAAGCCCACAAGAAGTGAGATGAAACCCAATGAGAGCAACACCAACAGGATGACTTTCAGCCAATTATGCAGTGGAACAATGTTCCAAACATGCCAAAAGACATATATAAGCCCAACAATAGGGATGAGCATAAACAATAACATTCCAAGTTTCATACTGCGAAGTTACGTAAAATATGTCAAATTAAGCATTTTATATTGTGTAAAGAACACTTCATATCAAAAAAAAGTATTAGCTTTGCAACTTGTTCAACAAGGCGAACTCCATCACGTTCGTCGCTAATTATAATAGTATGAAAAGATTTTTTACAACATTATTCGTCGCCTTAGGCGCATTTACCGCGTTTGCCAAAAGCTACACAGGCAGACTTGTGGTAACGGTTAATGGCGAAACACTCAGCGACAAGACTGCATCCATCGACGTAGACCAACAAGGCGATGGCAGTTACACCCTCTCGCTGAAGAACTTTTCGATTAGCCTAAACGGTCAAGAACTTAACATTGGCACCATCAACATCCCTGCCACGCCCTACGCTCTGGGCAATGCGCGCTTACTTCAAGCCAACAGAAACGTGCCAATAAGCAGCTTAGGGAATGTGCCTATCAACCTCCTTGCACAAGAATCAGGCGACAAGCTACATGCCAACATCGACATCAACTTTAATGGAATGACTATTAAAGTGGTGTTCGGCGAAGGCTATCAAGTGCCTAACAGCAACTTTGAAACCTTCGGGGCAAGCAAAGAGCCAAACCGCTGGCACTCGTTCCAAAGCGTTACTGGCTCGTTTGCTAACTCAGCAAAAACAGATGCAGCCATCAGCAGCGACCAAACTCGCCCTGGTTCAACAGGTAAGAGCAGCGTTCTAATTAAGTCAAGAGAGATAGGCTTTTTCTTTTTCAGCGTTATTGCTAACGGAACATTGACGACAGGCAGACTGAATGCAGGTTCATCATCGCCTTCGAATGCCAAGAACAACTCGTTCCTCGACCTCGCCAATAAGGACAAAGACGGCAATGGCGACCCATTCTACACCGAATTAAGTGGCCATCCCGACAGCCTTTCCTTGTGGGTGAAGTTCAAACAAGGCAAACCTTCTGCCGACCATCCGTACGCAACTGCCAAGGCAGTGATTACCGACGGCACCTATTATCAGCTGCCGGAAGAGAAGGGAAAGACCTACAAAAAGATGGCAGAGGCCATTAACAACGAGATTGCCGATACCAAAGGCGAATGGAAACGTCTGTCTATCCCCTTCAGCTACGTTAATAACAGCATCGCCCCGAAAGCCATACTCGTTACGCTTTCTACAAACACCGATGCAGGCAAGGGCAGCGGAAGTGACGAATTATACGTAGACGACCTCGAATTGGTGTACAACTTTGGCGTTGAAGGCATCAGCATCAAGGGTCAAGCACTTGCAAACTTTGCTGAAAACACCACCGAATACACCCATATTGTAGGCAACGCAACGGCCGACGACATTACGGTGAAGACCAAGGGACAAGGCATGCTGGTAGCAAAAACCGTTGAAAACGGCAAGGCCACCGTGCTGGTTGCCAGCAACGACCTAAGCAAATATCGCCTTTACACCATCAACGTAACCACAGGCATTGACAATTTGCCCAGCGTTGAGGCCAACAAACAAGTGGAAATATTCACCCTCGACGGCGTTCGCGTAAACAACACCAATCGCAAGGGCGTGTATATCATCAAAGATTCGCAAGGCAAAACACGCAAGGTAGTGAAACAATAAGCATCGAGAAAAGCATGGCGAAGGGGCTTTCTGCGCCCAAAACGTCAGCCTAGCCCACTCGCCCACCCTACAAAGGGTTGCTTTCCTGCACAAAACGACATTGCCTGCGGTTGCCAAACAGCCACAGGCAATGTTTGTTTTTGCCCCTCTCGGTAGGCATTTCTCAATTAAGGCAAGGCAGTCTAGCCGCTTTATCATTCATCATTACAACGTAAACAAAAACCTGACTCACCAACATGAACCCCATCTGCAACATCCACACACCTTATTATATAGGTGCAACAAACACGGCCACTTCAACACGGCACGTGCTTAAATCCATATTCGCTGCCCTCATTATCCTATTCGCCGCACTTGTTCCAACCACAGCACAGGCAGCCAACGACACGCAAATTAAAGCCACCAGCCCCGAAGTGCAATACATCGGACGCGTGGAACGCAACGCCACAGCAGGCACCGTGCGCTACGATTGGGTGGGAACCTACCTGCGAACGGGCTTTACGGGTACAGAGATTGCCGTCTTAATCTCAGACGAAGGCGAAAGCTATCACAATGTTTTCGTCGACGGCAAGTGGGTAAAGAAGATTAGGGTAAAGGGTAACACGCCCCAACGCATGCTGTTGGCCAACGGTTTGAAAAACGGAAAGCACCAACTGGTGTTGCAAAAATGCACCGAAGGCGAGTACGGATGCACCACAGTGCATGCCTTCCACTTATCGAAAGGTGGTTCATGGCATGCCGTACCCGCCCCCAAGCGGCTTATCGAGGTGATTGGCGACTCGTACACTTGCGGCTATGGCACAGAAAGCAACAAGGCCACCGACCCCTTTAAACTCGAAACAGAAAACTGCGACAAGGCTTATGCCTGCCTATTGGCGCGCTATTTCGATGCCGACTATGTGCTCGCAGCCCATTCTGGCCGCGGCATGGTGCGCAATTGGAACGACACGGTGCAGATTTCGAAAGGTAACATGTCGCAACGCTACCTACAACTCTTCGACCATTACGCCACCACCCCTTACGATTTCAAGGCCTATCGCCCCCAATTGGTGCTGATAAACCTTGGCACAAACGACTATTCCACCATCATTACGCCCTCTGTTGAGCAATATGTGGGCGCATACATTAAGCTTATCGAGTTTGTTCGCAAACAATATGGGCCAGTACCCGTTATCTGCATTCGTCCCCATTCGGCAGGCACGTACCTCTCCGCAAGCTTTAAGGTGCTGCAACAACGGCTGTCTGCACACAAGGATGTGCACTTTGCCGAGTTCATGCCAGGCATTATTACCGTAGATAAAGACCTAGGCGCAAGCTACCACCCCAACTATTCGGGGCAACAAAAGCTCTGCATGACACTCGTTCCCTTGGTGTCGGCGGTGATGGGATGGGAAATAAACCAAAGATAAAGAGAAAAACCTACCACTACAAGCCACGTGTAGTGGTGCTACAAGCACTTTGTAGGCAGGCTACAAGCATTTTGTACAGGCAGTACAAGCCGCTTGTAGCCTGCCTACAAAAAGCTTGTACAGCTCACAACCAAAGTCTGTTTGCTGAACAAAGGCTTTATAACACGCAGGCAAAGGCATGGTTGGATATTGCCCCAAACCCTTCTAAACAAAGAAGTTTAGGCTCGTCAAACGCCTAAACTCCATCATCATATCACACAGAAGCTTCAATATTCAGCGACTTACGACCCCAAAACCTCACCTTTTTAAACCAAAATTTCGCTGCC
>CAUPVH010000226.1:0-4173 GCA_963514635.1 uncultured Prevotella sp.
CGGTGTCGGACTTTTCTGCCACGAATTTTCGCATTGCATGGGCCTACCCGACTTCTACCCAACAGTAAGTCCACAATGGACTACTGCCAATGGCAAACAAGATTTCGATGCCTACGACAACCAAAGCATGGAAGATTGGGACGTGATGGACAATGGTATATACCTTTATAATGGCTACTCGCCCACGGCTTACACCGCATGGGAACGCGAAAAGATGGGTTGGCTAACCATCGAAACACTTACTAAGGAAGGTAAAGTGGAGTTGAAAAGCATCGACGAAGGCGGAAAGGCCTATCGAATTAAGAACGACAAGAATACCAACGGCAACGAATATTACATCATTGAGAACATACAAGCTAAGGGCTGGAATAAGAAATTGCCTGCCTCTGGCATGATGGTGAGCCACGTAGAGTACGTACCACGGGCTTTCTCTGTGTTTCATGGAGGTAACAACTCGGTGAACAACATCAAGGGACACCCCCGAATGACCATCGTTCCTGCCGACGGCTACTTACCATCTTCATATAGAAAGGTGCCAAACAGCAGCAATCTTACCACGCCTTACATGAAGAAAAAGCAATACGAAGAACAGCTTGCAGGCGACCTTTACCCTGGTAAGAATAACGTTAATCGCCTTACCGATGCCCAAAACATGGTGAACTATGCACCATGGACGGGCGGAATGCTTAACAAACCCATCTATAACATCGCATTGAAAAACGGTATTGTTACCTTCGATTTCCTTAAAGACCTGTCTACGGGCATCGAACAGCCCGAAAGTGTTACGGAAAACAACAATGAAGAAAGAATTTACACCATCGACGGCCGCTATGTGGGCACCAATCTCAAAGCTTTGCCTAAGGGGGTATATATAAAAGGCAAGAAGAAAGTAGTGGTTAGCAGGTAAGTTTATAAGCTGATGAGGTTATGAGGTTATGAGTTTGTGAGCTGGTGAGCTTATGAGTTTGTAAGCTGGTGAGTTTATGAGCAAGAAAGTTTATGAGTTAACCAGCCACACCTGAGCCATTGCCACTAACAAACAAACATAACAAAGGCGTCTGAACCTGCGCGAAGTGCGAACTAACGCATACACATCGCAGGCTCAGACGCCTTTATTTTGGGTCGGCCTTACCCTATAACCTTAAACTTGGCAAACTTCAAGAGCAGTTTTTTTGAGCCAGCATGCTTAAAGTTAACTGTCATACGAGCGTTTTCGCCCGTTTCTTCAAGCCTTTCAATCGTGCCGATACCAAATCTTTCGTGTTCGATAACACAGCCCTCAACAATCTCCTTGCCCCCTGCATCGTACATCACTTCCGCAGATGCAGAGCCAGACGACGAATGAGAAATGGCCTCGGACACCTTTTTTAGGTTCGCACCACTAGCAGCAAGCCTCTTTTTAAAGCCTTCCGACAGCGGGTCTACCGCAGGTTCGGGTTTCCTTGGTCGCGTTGGGTTGGGTATTGGGTCGGCCATGAACTGGCTCGCAACGGGCCGTGAGTTAAGAAAACGCGGGTTATCAAAACGCCCTTCACGCGTTTCCCTTGTATTCCGCCCCCCATTATAGCGTGCCGAAGGCAGCTCGTCGGACTGCAAACTGCGCTCCAACCGCGGCTTAGAGAAGTCGGACATAGGGTTCTGAACATTCAATAAGCTAGGGTCGATGTCGCGAATAAAGCGACTGGGCGTGTCGAACTCCATTCGTCCAAAGCGATAACGGTTCTTGGCACACGTCAATATACAATGCCTTTCGGCACGAGTGATGGCCACATAAAGCAGTCGACGTTCTTCTTCAAGCTGTCGAGGAGAGTCGGTAGACCGCGGACTTGGGAAGATATTCTCCTCCAATCCCACGACAAACACCGTAGGGAACTCCAACCCCTTGGCCGAATGGACGGTCATTAACACCACCCTACTCTCGTCGTCGCCTTCACTATCAAGGTCAGAAAGTAACGAAACCTCTTGCAAATAGTCGTTTAAGAACACCTCACCTTCGTTACCTTCTTCGCGCCTAATGTCCACAAACTCCCTTAGTCCGCCCACAAACTCCTGCAAGTTTTCTTGTCGCGTAAGGCTATCAGCATCGCTCGTGGCGTATAGGTCGGCCTGAATGCCACTCTCTTTGATGATTTTCATCCCCAATTCGTAGGCATCCAAGGTTGCAAGTTCGGCCACAAAGGTATTCACCATGTCGCGAAACTTTTGCAACTTGGTCCATGTTCCCTTGTTCACATCAAGCTGATAGTGAGCAGGATTGGACAAAATCTCCCAACAACTCACTCCGTTTTGCTGTGCCGCCATTGTAACTTTGGCCAGCGTGGTGTTGCCTATTCCACGAGCAGGATAGTTCACTATGCGCTTAAAAGCCTCCTCATCGTCAACGTTCATCACCAGTCTGAAATAGGCGATAATGTCTTTTATCTCCTTTCTTTGGTAAAAACTCAATCCTCCGTAGATGCGGTATGGGATACTTTGTCGGCGCAACTCTTCCTCGAACGAGCGGCTTTGCGAATTTGTTCGGTACAATATGGCAAAGTCGCTATACGCCCCCTGCTCATCGTTCATGATTCGTTTGATGTCGTTACACACCACCAACGCCTCTTCCTTATCCGAATAAACGGGTTTCAGCATTAACTTCTCGCCCGCATCATTCTCACTAAACACATCTTTCTTTATCTGCCTTTGGTTATGGCTGATAAGGCTATTGGCTGCCTTCACGATGTTTTGTGTGGAGCGATAGTTTTGTTCCAACTTAAAGAGACGTGTCTCTGGGAACTGCTGTTGAAAGTCTAAGATGTTGTCGATGTCGGCACCTCGAAATCCATAAATGCTCTGTGCATCGTCACCCACCACACAGATTCGGCGGTGTTCTTTCGTCAACAACATCACAATAAGTTGCTGAACATGGTTAGTGTCTTGGTACTCGTCTACCAACACATACTGAAAACGCCCTGCATACTCCTTTCTCACATCCTCGTGTTCGGCAAAAAGTCGGTAAGTAAGCACCAGCAAGTCGTCGAAATCCATTGCGTTAGCCAAACGGCAACGCTGCATATAAGTGGCATACACCTTGTGAACGGCCGACATATGTTCGCGTGTGTCGCGCAGCATCAGCTCTGCATTGGCAGCGTAAGCATCGGGAAGAATGAAGTGGTTCTTAGCCATTGATATGCGTGCGTGCACCGCAGCAGGCTTATACACCTTATCGTCTAGTTGCATTTCCTTGCAGATCGTTTTGATAAGCGACCGCGAATCCGTTTCATCGTAAATGGTGAAGTTCGACGAGAAACCAATTCGAGGGGCCTCAACGCGTAATATTCGCGAGAAGATAGAATGGAAAGTACCCATAAAAAGGTGCTTGGCCCCTTCATGTCCAACGAGGTTTCCAATGCGTGCCTTCATCTCGTTGGCCGCCTTATTGGTAAAAGTAAGCGCCAAAATGTTCCAAGGTTTCAGCCCCTGTTGCAACAAATAGGCAATCTTAAAGGTAAGAACGCGCGTCTTACCAGAGCCTGCACCAGCGATAACCAGCTGCGGGCCATCGGTATATACCACCGCCTCGCGCTGGCTTTCGTTTAGTTTATCGAGCAAATTCTCCATCTTTGGTTTGTTGTATGGGCTGTCGCCCCTGCTTATTTCTTCTTCCGATACACGCCACCACTGGCAGTATTGGGGTTATAGTCTTCGCCTTCCTTGGGGAACGAAGGCATAAAGCGCATGTTCTTCATAATCTGCTTTTGCCTTTTGCGCATGTAAGGCGAAGGATATTTAGAACTAAACACTCGCGGATTGGGTAGTGTTGCGGCGATAAGGGCACACTGAGCGCGACTAAGATTGCCGGCTGTGGTGCCGAAGTTGTATTCGGCCACAGCATCCGCACCATAGATGCCGTCGCCCATCTCGATAGAGTTGAGGTACACTTCCATAATGCGTTGCTTGCTCCACATCAGCTCGATAAGTGCCGTAAAATACATTTCAAAACCTTTCCTTGTCCACGAACGGCCTGGCCATAGAAACACATTCTTGGCCGTTTGCTGACTTATTGTGCTGGCACCCATTTTCTTTCCGCCCCTCATGTTTTGCTTGGCAGCTTTCTGAATGGCCGCAAAGTCGAACCCGTGGTGCAAAAAGAACCGCTGATCTTCCCTCCCCACCACCGCCACAGGCAGATGT
>CAUPVH010000227.1:0-4146 GCA_963514635.1 uncultured Prevotella sp.
GTCCATCTGTCCCAGTAAGTCGAAACTTTCCAGGTTCTGACTCGTATAGCTCAATTCGGCACCAAAAAGGCAGATGCTCCACGAAATCTGTACCCACAGCATGAACAGCGGAAGGGCTGCAAACGAACCGTAGATGGCGTTGTACGACGAGAGGAAGATTTGCGAATGTATGTAAAACACCTGCAATATCTGCATGGCGATACCCGAAAGGATGCCTGGAAAGAAGGCGGCCGAGAAGTTCACTTTGGTGTTGGGCATAAAGATGAATAGGCAAACGAACACTGCCGACATCAGCACGTAGGGCATAACGGTGATGACAAGGCGCATCATGGGGCCTAATACCACGTACTCGTTGATGTCTTCTGCAAAGGTGGCCATCACGATAGACACACCCGAAGTTACCACAATGACGATGGGAACAAGGAAGAACATGGCCAAATAGTCGGTTATGGTGCGGAAAAGACTGCGTGGATGCTGCACTTGCCAAATGCTGTTGAAGGCTTTCTCGATGTTGCTGATAAGCATCAGCACGGTGAACAGCATGAATAAAAGACCTATACCGAGAAACACGCCGCCTTTGGTGTGTACAAGATACGAGTTGACAAAGCCGATAATGGTCTCTGCTGCTTGTGGCTGGCTAGACAAAGCATCTCTAAACCACACCTCGATATATTTGGAAAAGCCAAAGCCGCGAGCAATGGCAAACACCACGGCCACGATGGGTACGATGGCCAAAACTGTGCTGTAAGTGAGTGCCGAGGCCAAGTCGGTGACGCTACGGGTGGTGAAAAACTTCACCGTAACCACTAAACGTTTCAACACCATGAGGCATACGTAAGCCAATGGCGACACGTCTTCGCGCCGTATCTGCCACATTTCTACCTTAAAAAACGTGATGATGGTGTTTAATGTCTTCTTCATAATGAAAAGCAAAAAGAAAAAAGAAAGCAGTGGCCCTATAAGCCGGGTTCTGTACTCTAATGCCTCGTGGGGCAAAAAAGTGCCTGCCATTTATCTAGACCGTGGGTCGCCCCAAGGCTCAAGCATTCTACCCTCCATCGTAAACATGTTTCAGGCGGACAACCTTCAAACGATGGTATACGCGAACTTGCAGCTCCCAGAAGGTACAACCCGATGATCGCCCATCGGTTGGTGGTCTCTTACACCGCCTTCTCACCCTTACTCCAACGCGCACGCTACAAAGGAGGTGCGCGAAGGGGCGGTTATTTTCTTCTACCTTTACCCGTTGTCGCCAACAGCTTCCATTTTCAGAAGTGGGATGTCCTTTGCTGCCCGGACTTTCCTCTCGCATCCTAACGATGCCAGCGGCAGAGCCGGGCCACTGCCTTTTAGCTTGCAAATATAGCCAATTTTTTGCGGATTATATGTAAATGTATGGCAGAAAATGTTACAATTCAATAAAAAAGTCGTTTTGTTTAAGGTTTTCGTGGAAATTTGTTGATGAGAGGGTAGGGGAAGGGAACAAAGTGTTGATGAACTAATAGACGAAGAAACGAACAGAAATGGCGTGTTTATGGGCAGGTGTGTTTATTTTATTTGTTGAGTTTTTGAGGTGTTGACGTTTGTGAGTTTTATCGTATTTCTTGTTCAAGTAGATGGTTCATGAACCTGCCAGTTGGGAGAAATTTGATGGATTGAAGACGTTAAACAGAAGGGCTTACCAAGTTAGAACCTGTTACGTTTACGAATGAAAGCGTGCAACACGCTTGAAAATGATGCACATTAAAATCGCAAAATGCCCGCGTTGCTTTAAGCTTAGGCCATATTCTATCCACCAATATGACACCAACATGCACGTTATCGCCAGCAAAGTGTTATTCAAGAGCGATCAGTACACATTGCAAAATCCACCCTAAACATTAACTTCTCATCGACAGAATATCCGCTTTTTTTTGCAGAAAACAAATAAATTAGTATATTTGCGAGCAATTTATAACGTTTAATACAAAACAAGAAAGAATGCTTACACTTAAACTCATCAGTGAGGAAACTGAACGTGTGATTAAGGGGTTGGAGAAAAAACACTTTAAGGGAGCAAAAGATGCTGTCGAAAAAGTGCTTGAAACCGACAAGCGCAGACGCGATGCTCAGCAGAAACTGGACAAGAATAAACAAGAAGCAAATAGCATGTCGAAACAAATTGGCATGCTGATGAAAGACGGCAAGACACAAGAAGCCGAAGAAGTAAAGGCTAAGGTTGCCGTATATAAGGAGAACGACAAGCTGTTGCAAATGCAGATGGCCGAGGCCGAACAAGAACTTACGACCTTACTTTGCAACATCCCTAACATTCCAGCCGACGAAGTGCCCGAAGGAAAAGACGCTAACGACAATGTTGTGGTGAAAGAAGGCGGTGTTATTCCGCAACTTCCCGAAGATGCCTTGTGCCATTGGGACCTCTGCAAGAAATTTAATCTCATTGATTTCGACCTAGGTGTGAAAATCACTGGTGCAGGTTTCCCTATATATATAGGTAAGATGGCTCGCTTGCAACGTGCCTTAGAGGCCTTTTTCCTTGATGAGGCACGCAAAAGCGGATACCTCGAAGTGCAACCGCCATTGGTGGTTAACCAGGCATCGGGCTACGGAACGGGACAGCTTCCCGACAAGGAAGGGCAGATGTATCATGCAGAACAAGATGACCTTTACCTCATCCCCACGGCAGAAGTGCCTGTTACCAACATCTTCCGCGATGTTATTCTCGACGAGAAAGACCTACCCGTTATGCGTTGTGCCTATTCGGCTTGTTTCCGTAGAGAGGCTGGGTCGTATGGAAAAGATGTGCGCGGATTGAACCGTTTGCACCAATTCGACAAGGTGGAGATTGTACGCATCGACAAACCTGAACACTCGCACGAGTCGCACAAGAAAATGTTAGAACATGTTGAGGGACTACTGCAAAAGCTAGAACTGCCCTATCACATCCTGCTATTGTGCGGAGGCGACATGAGTTTCACTTCTTCTATCTGCTACGACTTCGAAGTTTGGAGTGCAGCACAAAAGCGTTGGTTGGAGGTTTCGTCGGTATCTAATTTCGGAAGTTATCAGGCCAACCGCTTGAAGTGTAGATATAGGCATGCCGAAGACAAGAAAATAGAACTTTGCCACACGCTCAACGGTTCGGCCCTTGCCCTTCCGCGCATCGTGGCAGCCATCATCGAGAACAATCAAACGCCCGAAGGCATCCGCGTTCCGAGGGTGTTGGTGCCCTATTGCGGGTTCGAAATGCTCGACGATAAAAACTTCTAGTTGCCTTGCCCATGGCCATTTGCATGGTCAACGATGGGTTTAAATGCAACAAGACACTATCATAAAGGCGCCCCAAAGCGCAAAAACAAAAACATTAGAAACCACTCTGGGCGGTGCTCGCCTTATTAATTAAGGTGGGCACCGCAACAGGGTTTCAAACAAAAACACAACCTGCGACTTGTATATTAACATAAACAATCAACATCAATTGCAAGGCCATGAATAAGATTATTAGAAAAGAACAGTTCTCCGAAAAGGTGTATCGTTTCGACATCGAGGCTCCACTGATTGCCAAAAGTAGAAAGGCCGGAAACTTTGTTATCGTAAGAGTGGGCGACAAAGGCGAACGTATGCCGCTAACCATCGCCGATGCCGACACAACGAAAGGTACAATCACACTCGTGGTGCAAAAGGTTGGCCTCTCGTCTATTAAACTGTGCAACCTCAACGAGGGCGAGTATGTTACCGATGTGGTTGGTCCGCTGGGCAACCCCACACATATCGAAAACTTTGGAACGGTTATCTGCGCAGGCGGCGGCGTGGGTGTGGCACCCATGTTGCCTATCATTCGTGCACTGAAAGCTGCTGGAAACCGCGTTCTGTCCGTATTGGCAGGACGTTCGAAAGACCTTATTATATTAGAAGATGAGGTAAGACAGAGTTCAGACGAGGTGATTATTATGACCGACGACGGTTCGTATGGTGAGCAAGGCGTTGTAACCGTGGGCATGGAAAAGTTCATTAACGCCGAACATATTGACCGTGCTTTTGCCATCGGGCCTGCCATCATGATGAAATTCTGTTGTCTTCTCACCCAAAAATACAACATTCCCACAGACGTTTCGCTTAACACCATCATGGTAGATGGTACGGGAA
>CAUPVH010000228.1:0-4125 GCA_963514635.1 uncultured Prevotella sp.
CCCAAAGGCTGAGCGACGTTATGAGCGCGAAAACAAATACCATGCCCAATGGGCGCAAGAAACAAGTAACCATGATGGCTACAAAAAAAACACCTGTTATGGTTCGCGTAATCAAATTCTTAATCTTTGGAGTCATTGTCTTCTCTTTTTTCGTCGTTATATAATGGTAACTGATGGAGGTGCGTTGTGGCATCCTCGGCATTTTGTGTGGGCGGTTGAACGTGTTTTGCGTGTTGGCGTAAAGTGGAAAGTGGTAACAGCGTATCGCCATCTGCCTGCCTTGTAAGTAAGATAGGCGGATGGCGACAGCATGTTATGGGTTAAAGTCCACGCAACCTGCGGTGTTCTTCCTCGGCCGCTTTCACCTCGTCGGGCATGTCTTCCAACTTCGGTGTATTGTCTTCAATGATTTCTTCGGAGCGACTAACCCAAGGGCGTTTACCGAAAATCTCTTCTACATCCTCGGCGAAAATAACTTCGCGAGAGATGAGCAGGTCGGCCAATTTGTTGTGACCGTAGCTGTTTTCTTGAAGGATTTTCTTCGCACGGTCGTATTGTTCGTTCACCATCTTCATCACTTCGTCGTCGATAACCTTCGCCGTTGTTTCAGAATATGGTTTTTGGAATTGGTATTCCTGGTTGTTGTAGAAACTGATGTTGGGCAACTTGTCGCTCATACCTGCATATGCCACCATGCCGTATGCACTCTTTGTGGCTCTCTCTAAGTCGTTCATTGCGCCGGTAGAGATATGGCCAGTGAACAATTCTTCGGCTGCACGTCCGCCCATCAGTGCACACATTTCGTCGAGCATTTGCTCTTTGGTGGTGATTTGGCGTTCTTCGGGTAGATACCATGCTGCTCCCAGAGCTCGGCCGCGTGGCACGATGGAAACCTTTACCAAGGGGTCGGCATGTTGGCAGAACCAAGACACGGTGGCGTGTCCTGCCTCGTGCAAGGCGATAGTGCGCTTTTCGGCGGCAGTCATTATCTTCGTTTTCTTCTCTAATCCACCGATAATACGGTCTACGGCATCGAGGAAGTCTTGTTTGCCTACCGACTTGCTGTTATGGCGTGCCGCAATGAGGGCTGCCTCGTTGCAGACATTGGCGATGTCGGCTCCCGAAAAGCCCGGGGTTTGCCGCGAGAGGAAGTCGATGTCTACGGTGGAGTCTACCTTTACGGGGCGAAGGTGTACCTGAAATATTTGCTTACGTTCAGGCAGGTCGGGCAGGTCTACATTTATTTGTCGGTCGAAACGTCCTGCTCGAAGTAGTGCGCTGTCGAGCATGTCGGCACGGTTGGTGGCTGCAAGAATGATAACGCCACTGTTTGTACCAAATCCGTCCATCTCGGTAAGCAGTGCGTTGAGAGTGTTCTCACGCTCATCGTTTCCGCCCATCGAGGGATTTTTGCTCCTAGCACGGCCTACTGCATCAATCTCATCGATGAAAATGATACAGGGCGACTTTTCCTTGGCTTGGTGAAAGAGGTCGCGAACACGACTTGCACCAACACCCACGAACATTTCGACAAAGTCGGAGCCGCTCATGGAGAAGAAAGGCACGCCCGCTTCGCCCGCAACGGCTTTGGCCAAAAGCGTTTTACCTGTACCCGGAGGGCCAACGAGCAATGCGCCCTTGGGGATTTTACCACCGAGGTCGGTATATTTCTGCGGACTTTTAAGGAACTCTACAATCTCTTGAACCTCTTGTTTGGCTCCTTCTTGGCCTGCAACGTCTTTAAAGGTGATGCCGATTTCGTTTCCTTTCTCGTACATCTTGGCTTTGCTTTTGCCTACGCTGAACACGCCCGAACCACCTCCGGCTCCGCCACTGCCCATTCTGCGCATGATGAAAATCCAAATGGCGATGAGCGCGATGAATGGAACGAACTGGATAAGGATGTCGGTGAAGTGTCCACCCTTATCGTTATCGAAAGCAAAGTCTTTGATTTTACCTGCCTGTTGAATTTCAGTGAGGTATTTTTCAAGTTCTTCTGGCGAACCATATTGTACGCTTACGTATGGCTTTTCGCCTAGTTGTTTCGGGTCTTTACCGAAAACGTCGCGCAGGTTGGCAGGCTTAACGTACATTTTAAGCGTACGTTGCTCACTGTTTACCACCACGTTGTTGACGTAGCCTTTGTTCACATACTCCTTAAATTTGGTGTATGTGGCCTCTTGCTTAACACTTCCAGCCATCATGTCGCCTTTCCCCGTGAAAAAGAAAAGCCCCAACGCGATGATGATCAACCCATAAATCCAGTTCATATTGAAACGGGGCATCTTGGGTTGCTTATTGTTGTATGGTTGTTTGTTGCTCATAATTGAATTGTTGGTGACACGAACGTTCCATCAAATGCTGTGCCAATTTTAGTCGATGTCAGTGAAGTGGGTTAGTTTGGCATCGGCCCAAAGGTGTTCAAGATCGTAAAAAGAGCGCATCTCTGGTATGAAAACGTGTACGATAACATCCACAAAGTCCATTGCAACCCACTGGTTTAGGCCTAGACCAACGGCACTTGTGGGCTTGTCTTTGAGTTCTTTACGCACAGTTTCGCCGATAGATTCGGCTATGGCCTCAACCTGTGTGGGCGAGTTTCCTTGGCATATAACGAAATAATTGGTTATTGCACCCTCTATTTCCTTTAAGTCGGCTACAACGATATTGCTGCCTTTTTTCTCTTGTATTCCTTTAATAATGGTATTTACCAAATTGTTTGTTCTTGTCATTCTTATGTTGATGTAATAGCTTTAAGCTACAAAGTTAAGGCTTTTTATTTGATTTGGCACGCTTTTTACCGCATATTTGTGGTAAGAATGGCAGAATAGCAAGCGAAGTGAGGTTAATAAGGGCTGTGTTTGATATGGAAGATGTTGGGTAATGTGCGCCTAGGCTAACCCCATTCGGCAACAAGCTTTTCGAGCATGGGTATCTCAATACAGCCGCGTTTAAGTTGAATTAGCCCCTGTTTTTGCATGGCGTTGAGTGCTCGCGAGACGTTTAGGCGGTTGTCGTTCATCTCGTTTGCTAGTTTCTGCATCTTGATGTGCACAAGCTTTCTGCCTGCGGGGTGTATGCAATGTGCTGTGATGAAACGGGTGATGCGGTGTTCGAGGTTGGAGTCGCAATGTCGCCAAGGCAGCTTTCCTGCTTTTTGCGCTTGTGTGGAGATGGTGTTGAGTAGGTTGAACTTGAAGATAATAAAGTCGTCTGTAAGTCTTAAGACCTCAGACTTCCTTAGCAAGAGCAGGCTACATGTAGCCTTGGCAACGAATGTGCGGGTGTAACGGGGGGAAATACCGAAGAGGTTTTCGGGCTGGAGAATGTAGGGCGCACCTATCTCTTCCGTGAAAATGTAGCCATTATCGTGGGCTTGCGCACTCACTTCCATTCGTCCGTTAAGCAAAAAATAAAGATGCGTGCATTCTTCTTCGGCCCTAACTATCGTTGCCCCTGCTTTCTTTTGCGCAAAGTCGAAGCGGGTTTGACCAAGTACTGCGGCCAAATCGTCTTTGCTCATGCCTTGAAACATGGGCAATTCCATTAGTTTGCCATATAGAGGAACGCGTTGCATCTATTATTGCTTGTAGGCATTAGCCCTATTACCTCTGTCGGGGGTATAAAGGACTTACTTTTGAATTTTCTCTTTAAGCGATGGCGAAAACCACACGGCGTTTTTCCCATTCTTGTCTGAATAGATAAAATATGCCATGAGTTCGGGATGCTGCTCCAATACTTTCTTGGCCTTGTCGAGCCCTAATACCATGAAAGCCGTGGCATAGGCATCGGCTTCTGCACAGTTGTTGGCTAGTACCGTAGACGAAAGGATGTTGTGCTGAACAGGATAACCCGTATTTGGGTCGATTGTGTGGGCGTATTTCTTGCCATTCTTATAATAGAACTTGCGGTAGTTTCCGCTTGTGGCCATAGACTTATCCGTTACGTTTAAGATTGTTTGCAGCTCTTGGTTTACATTTAGCGAATCGTCAGTGGGTTTGGTTACGCCCACTTTCCATGGCAGGCGCTTTTCACTAATGCCGCGTGTGACAATTTCTCCGCCAATTTCAACCATAAAGTTCTCAATGCCTTTGCGTTTTAGTAAGTTGGCAACCACATCACAGC
>CAUPVH010000229.1:0-4119 GCA_963514635.1 uncultured Prevotella sp.
TAAGGAGTTAAGCCAAATGTATAGGTGGCGTTAGGCTAATAGGATAATTCTGACCTGTCTGACCAGTCTGACTTGTCCGAAAGCTAGAAAGAACTAGAAACCTAGAAACCGCTAGACACCTTTAAAGGCGTTAGCCATCTTTTCACTCTTTCACCTTTTCACCCTTTCACCTTTAAAGGCGCAGCCATCTTTTCACTCTTTCACCTTTTCACCCTTTCACCTTTAAAGGCCATTTTTCACCCTTTCACCTTTTCACTTTTCCTTCACCTTCCACCCCTCTACGAACACATTGCTTGCGCCCGAAGGCGTGAACTGGGCGGAGTTGAGGCCTGCTGTGCCCGACCCTCTCTTTATTTTCCCATTGGCATCGCGTCCCAACCACGGAGCTTTAAGCTGTTGTAGCTTGCCGCGTTTCATTGCCGTTTGGCGGTTTTGAGAAAAGAGCCACTCGAAAGGGGCATTGAGATTGTAGGCGTATTTCCATGTAGACATGTGGTTGCCGTGTGTAAATGCCGCCCATGCTATGCCACAGCCAGGGGCCGAAGTGGTGCGAGCAACCAGCGATTTGTCGTTGGCGTCTTGTTCGGCTTTGGGCAAATAGGGGTTCCACGCGCTGAAAGCAAGCTCCACACCTGCTGCTTGGTAGTAGTCTTTCAGAGCCGTCCACAACCCTTTGGCCAGCGCATCATCGGCGCAGGTGTGGATGAGAATGTTGTCGTCAGACACCATATAATACCAATTTTCAAAGTCTTTGCTGGTTGTTTGGTCAGTTCCGCCAAACGATATGGGGTCGTTTTGTGGCGTTCGGGCAGGCGAATTGTTGTGTTGGTAAGGCTTGTTGTAGTTATTTCCCCATTGTGCGCCCACCAATGCCAGTGCAGCAAAGAAGTTGTCGCGCTGTGCGGCCATGTTTAGAAGTAGCATTCCTCCCATTGATTGCCCCGTGCCATAGATGCGATTCTCGTCGATGTAGCCTTTATAGCGCAGCAACAACGAGTCGATGAGTTGCCAGACGGCCGTGTTCACTTCGCTAGAAGCCATCATATCGTCGGTAGAGCGTCGGCTTTCTTCCACTTGTGGCACAACGATGATAGAGGGGTTGCGGTGTTGCAACCTCTTGTCGGCCAGCTTTACGGCAGCACGCGACGAGGTTACGGCCGACATGGGGTCGGTGTCTAGTCCGCCTGCATGCTCCATGTGAATAGTCAGTGCGATGCGCCCTTTGTTGCTTTCCATCACTTCCTTCGATGGCAGATAGATGGCGTAGGGCAGCTCGAAGTCGTAGTATTTGCCTGTGTATTCGCTGTAACAGTGGGTTGCGCGGAAGGCGTTTTTGCCTATTTCGTGGAACGCCCAGCCCCTGTCGCTTGCAAATTGGGGTAAGATAATCTTGTCTTTATCGGTGTTATAGACCGTGCGTGTTTGTCCTCTGCGGTCCGTTTTTTCGGAAATGGTGTAGTTAACGTGCATCTTTCTGCCCGCTTTTATCGTTTCCACACGCCTTATCTGCTTAACGCCAGCCATCATCGAGGTGGTATAGGCAAGGTTCGCGCCTTTCAGCATGTAGGCCGTGTTAACCTCGATAACCACAAATCGCCCTTTGCGCGTTCCGCCAGAGAACGAGGCGCGGGGCTTGTTGTTTACATATACCCTTACGATATGCCCCTCGTTGCCTTTCATTGCATCTTTGTCTAACTCGATGATGTTATCGAACCCGTGCTGTTTTTCTTGTTCGATAACATAGTTTGTTATGTCGTAAGTGGCTTTCGACACCCACCTTCTGTGGATAACCCGATTGTATTCTACGATGATGGCCGAGAGCTTAGCACCCTCCAAGTCGACGAACCCATAGGATTTCACGCTCTTGATGGCGTTGTCGGCTGTGAGTCGGGCGTGACAAATGCCAGTTGCCACAAAGAGAAATGCTGCTAATGTGAAGATAAATTTGTTCATGTCGCAGTGAATTAAGTTGATGAGAGTGCCTTGCTCCACGCCCTTTACAAGTGTGAGAAGGGGGAAAGGTGGCTTTGTGAGTGGGGGTGTTATCCGTTTGTTGGGGCGTTTTTCCCTAAGCCGACTTTGATAAGTGGCGGGGTGAGTGCCCTTGTAGGTGACGTGTTGGCGAAAGGGAAGGGCGGAATACGGCAACTCGTTGTTTGCACCGTCTGCATAAATGCCCTTTCTTCGGTGTTCGGTTCTTACTTGTTTAGGTGCCTTGCCTTCGCCATGTTGGGCACGGCGAGGGGCATTGCTTTATTGTTTAACGTGCTTTTCTTGTTTTTATTGTATAAATAGGCAGGTAGGGGATTGGCAAGTTAGTGGGGTGGTTATACTGGTTTTTCTTGTTATTCTAGGTGTGATGGTTATTCTAGTTATGCTAGTTATGCTAGTTATTCTAGTTATGCTAGTTATGCTAGTTATTCTAGTTATACTAGGTATTCTAGTTTTCCTAGCTAAACTGGCCCTGTTCGCTTATCAGTATGCGCAGCCATTTTTTCACTTTTTCACCTTTTCAATCTTTCACTTTTAAAAGGCGCAGCCATTTTTTCACTTTTTTACCTTTTCACCCTTTCCCCTTTAAAGGCGTAGCCATCTTTTCACCCTTTCCCCTTTTCCCCTTTAAAGGTTGATGGCTGCTCCCACCATAAAGTTAGCCCCATCGGTGAGTGGCGAGTTAAGGTAATGGTATTGGGGGCGGTAGTTTAGCACGTTGTCTACCGAGAGGGTGAGCGTGAACATGCTGCCGAATTGTTGCACAGCAGACACCTTCCACAGCGTGTAGGCAGGATAATGAATGGTGTTTGTGCCCTTAGACAGGTCGTAATAGTCTACATATTCCAGATTGTCTACGGGCGAAAGCGCACGTCCGTCTATGTTGAAAGCCAACTGGTAGGTTTTGTTAAAGCGGTGACTCCAATCCCAATGCGCGGTGAAGGTATGCTTTCGGGCAGGCTGATATTGGTTGTTCAGTTGCTTTCCGTCCTTATCCTTGGGCAAACGTTCGTGCGTAAAGCAGTACGAAAGCTGTGCCGACATGCCGTTTTGCCACTTTCCTTTCACTGTGGCCTCAAAGCCCAGCACCGCATATCGCGCCAAATTGATGTAAGGAAGATGGGGAAGAGGCTCTGACGGGTTGGCGAAGAAGGGCGCGCCTGTGGCTATTTTGTCGCGAACCAGATTGTAATGGCCGCTCAGTGTGAAGATATAATGCAGGCGCGTGTATTCGGCCGAGAGGTTAAAGTTGTGGCTTACTTCGGGTTTAAGGTTGGCATTGCCCGTTACGAGCCAAATGCCGGCCATGTCGAAGTTGTAGTATTTCTCTTTAAGCGTGGGCGAACGGAACCCCATTCCGTAGCCCAAGCGTAGGTTTAAATGGGGTAGGGGCGTGTGCCGAAGACTTAGTTTGGGCGTTAGGCGCGTGTTGGCGTGATCGGAAAAGTGGTCAAGTCGTAGTGCGCCAACCACTTCCCACGCCTTGCCGAGGTTGAGATCGTATTGTGCGAAGACGTCGCACGAGCGTTGTTTGCGCGTTCGACCTTCGAGGTTGGGGTTTAATAGCCAATCGTGCATCCAGTCGGCACCCAGAGAAAGCACGTCGCCTTGCCGTAAGTTGAGGGTGTAGAGCAGGCGGAAGGCGTTTTGTACGTTCGAGTAAGAGCGGAGGTCGAGGCGCGCCTGTTGTAGATAGGTCGACTTGTCGTATTGGTCGAACGAGTAGGAGAGTTCTAAATGCTGCTTGTCGGATGGCTGCCAAAGTGCGCGTAGGCCGCCAGAGAAGTCGCGATAACGTTCGGGCGCGTCTATCGTTCGGGTTGTTTCGCGGAAAAAATAGCCAGCACGGCCAGTCAGTTTCAGTTCGCGCACAGGGTTGAAGGATAGCTGGTTGCTGGCGTTCCACGTATTATCGCCGTAGATGGTAGTGACAACGCGCGATATGGGCGAAGGGCCGTTGGTTACGTCGTAGTTGTCTATCGAAGTGTGGGTAAGTGCTAGGGTGTTGGCCCATTTAGCCTTTTTCAGTTGCATGCTCAGGCCTTGTCGCCAATCGTTGTGGCGCGCAACGCGTGCGTTAAGGTTTAGTTTAAAAGGCTGTGTGGCACTTCGGGTGATGATGTTAAT
>CAUPVH010000230.1:0-4088 GCA_963514635.1 uncultured Prevotella sp.
AAGAAAGACCTTCAATTTGTTCAGCAAGTAAAAGGAACTAAAGTGCTAATGTGCTTTATCGTGATGGACATTGGCGACCAAATGACACCGCCAATCCCTGCCGACAAGGTTGCCAGCGGCATTACCTGGAAACAATGGAGAAAAGAGTTTTGGGGTTGGGGCGAAACCAACGATTCGAGAATTGCTGCCGCCCAGAAGTATGCTAACGCCATCTGCGACAGCATTGACAAGTATGGATATGATGGGTTTGACATCGATGCCGAACCTAACTACGCACAACCCTTTGCTACGGACAAAGAGATGTGGACCGAGCGAGGTGTGATGAGCGCTTTTGTTCAAGCCTTAAGCAAACGTATCGGCCCCAAGTCGGGTACGCAGAAAATGCTCGTTGTTGACGGTGAACCCGACGCACTGCCAGATTCACTGGGCAACCACTTCGACTACTTCATCCTGCAAGCTTATAATACCTACAGCGATGAACAGCTTAACGGCCGTTTGAGAAATCAAATTGAACACTTCAAGAATAAACTCACCCCCGAACAGGTGGCAAAGAAAATCATCGTTTGCGAAAACTTTGAGAACTATGCCGCAAAAGGTGGCGTAGAGTTCCGTACGAAACAGGGTAATGTTATACCCTCTCTCCTTGGCATGGCCTACTGGCAACCCTCCTATAACGGACAAACATACCAGAAAGGTGGTGTAGGTTCGTACCACATGGAGTACGAATACGGACAGTCTTCGGCGCAAACCACCTATCCTTGGTTGCGCAAGGCCATACAGATTATGAACCCTTCTTTGAAGTAACAACACTTAACCATACACAAGAATGAAAAGATACAGCATAACCATTAAGGCTGCTGCAATGGCCATTGCAGCCCTTTCATTGGCCGCATGCAACAATGCCGAATATAGCGAACTTACCAATCAGGCCTATTTCGAGCAAACTCGCACCAACGCCAACACCTCAACGAAGATTACGGTGGGCGACGACAACGTGCAACAGAACTTCTACGTTAGGCTATCATCACCTGCCGAGCAGACCAGCACTTTCGAAGTGTCGGTAGACGAGGCTGCCCTTAACGAGTATAACACACGCAATGCCACCCAATACGTGCCCCTGCCTGCTAGCGAATACGAACTTACCAACACCGAAGCCACTGTCAACGCTGGTGCCGTAACCTCTACGCCCGTACAGCTTACGGTAAAACCGCTATCCAAGGAGGTGAAGAACTCAGGTAAGAAGTATGCCGTAGCCTTAAAGTTAAAAAGCAAAAACGGCGTTAACGACGTTCTTGAACCTGGCAGCAAGCTTGTGTGTATCATCGACCAAGTTATTCGCCAAGATGTTCCCGTTATCAATTCGGCCGCACGCATCACCTTTAACATGCGCCAAGAGTATGCGCTCACGGCATGGACGGTGGAGATGAATGTCAATATCGACAGGCTAGGCAAGGGTATTGGCGAACTAAACAACCAGATGCTCTTTGGTGCATGGGCGCCTTCGGGTAAGGATGGCGAGATATACACACGTTTCGGCGATGCTCCCATCGAAGGAAACCGCCTGCAAATCAAGACCCAAGGTTCGCAACTTAACAGCAACCAACTCTTCGAAGAAAACAAATGGTATCACCTTGCTTTTGTTTGCGAAGGCACGAAATTATCACTCTATGTCAACGGAAAGCTCGATTCGCAGATGGATTTGCCTGGAAAGGTTGTTAACTTAGGCAATACCATGCTCTTTGCAGCCACAGATTACCTCAAAGCTAACGTACAAGTAAGCGAGCTACGTTTTTGGACTAAGGCTCGTACTCAAAACGAAGTGGCCAATGACATGTATGTTTGCGACCCCAAAAGCGATGGGCTGGAAGCCTACTGGAAGATGAACGAAGGCAGTGGCGACACCTTTAAGGATGCCACAGGCCACGGAAACAACGGTAAGGCCGCTATGGTTCCCACATGGAATTCCAATGTACGCATCGACGGCAAATAACAAATCGTATAAGCCCAACCAACCCCAAGGCCGATAAAGCCTTGGGGACAAGCGGAGCTATACTTTCCAAACCTAACACATTCAGACGAAGATTATCAATATGAAATCAATCTTAAAGATAACATTGCCAGCCCTCGTGGGGCTTGCTACACTGTTTACAGCCTGCCAAAGCGAACCCGAAGTAGGTTCGAGACTACACGACGAGGCAACACCTAGCAACTTGCCTAGGCTATACATACACGACCTTGCGAACTTGGGCAACCAAGGTGTGCTCCGCGTTGTCAACGCCAATGGTGAACTAATACTTCGCGAAGACACAGTAAAATTTTATGCGCGTCTGTCGTCGCCACTTGACCACGACATCGAAGTGAGTGTTGCCGAGAACCCTAGCGCCACTAAGCCCGCATCGGGCGTCACGGCTCTCGACAAGGGAGCGGTAAAAATCCTCACTCCAACGGTTACTATCGCCAAGGGAACTACTGTTTCTGCCGAACCAATCAAAGTGGTGGCGCAGAAAGGTAACGCTCTCGACACGCTAAAAACCACTCATGGCAACGGAGCCGTTACGCTTACACTAAACGCCACACAAGGCGTAGAGGTGGCCAAAAACTATGCCAACATGAATATCGCCGTGAACTACAAAGAAAACAATCTAGTAGAAAACGGCAACACTGGTGGACTAACTGCCCTTGGCACAAGCGAATACTATGTGTACGATGAACAAGATAACGATCTTACCAAACTACATGACGGTAGTGTAGCAAGAGGTTACGCGTGGTACACAACGTCCAACAAAGCCCCATTTACCTTTGTCATTGCAGTAGCAGAAGGTAGCGAAGTTGCAGCTATCGAGCTGCTGGCCGCCGATGGATACGTTAACTGGGTGGCCAAGAGTATGACTGTCGAAACCAGCGATGACGCCAAAGATTGGACAATCCAAGGCAACATAACTCACACAAATGCAAACATCTCTGACCAAAAACCATTCGTGGCTCGTTTTGTCAAGCCCGTCAAATGTACCTACATAAGACTATCTAACGTGCGACCTAATGCGTCAAGATATATCTTTATCGGCGAAATGAAGGTCTATAAGTAAGCATGTGGCATCAAGGTCAACAGCATTTCGCACTCATATGCCCTCCGTGGCACACACGCTTGCAATGCTTAAAAGCCCCACGCCGCACTACTAACACCATACCCAACGCCCCCATTGGCCTTCATACGCCTCTGGGGGCGTTTCTATGCCCTATGCCTAGAAACCATGCTTGCACACAATCTATCTCCCGCTTACATAATAAACAAGGGCTTTTAGCGTTTTCAATGAAACGTAGGCTTGGCAAAACATAGGCTCACATCAACCCGCCACACGGCAGATAAGGCCTATACACGGCACAATTTGCCGCCACAAGCCCACCAATTCCCCCACTCCATAACGCCCCACAGCAACATGTACACCAACGACGAAACGCTACACTTCATAGCAACACATAGAAACGACAACGTGCCACAGCTGGCTCTTGCCGCCCATAACGCCCCAAACGTAGACCTGCCTTTTGCACTCGAACAGATTGCAGGCTGGCAAACGGCTTGCCGAAAGCTGCCTTCGTGGGCCCAGACCCCCAACATCGTTTATCCGCCACATCTTTCTATGGAGCAATGCTCGTCGCAAACCACGGCCGAATACAAGGCTAACGTGGCGTGGCGGTTTGTAAACGCCATGCAACAAGCCACACCTAACAACAGCGAAAGGAGGCAAGGAAATGGCGATAAAAAACAAGTAGCCGAATGCGAACACACTTCGTTAGTGGACCTTACTGGGGGATTCGGCGTAGATTTCTGCTTTATGGCCGCACATTTCACCCAAGCCACCTACGTAGAACGCCTATCCCAGCTTTGCCAATTGGTGCAAAACAACCTCAATGCCCTTAACATGGGGCATGCCAAGGTGGTGTGTGCCGAGGCCGAAAGCCACCTCAAAACAATGGAAAAGGTGTCGTGCATCTACCTAGACCCTGCACGTAGGGATAAGAACGGGGGCAAAACGGTGCTTATCGAACACTGTTCGCCCGATATTCTCCAACTTTTGCCCATGCTCTTA
>CAUPVH010000231.1:0-4076 GCA_963514635.1 uncultured Prevotella sp.
AAGAACGCGCGCTAGATAAGCCCTATAAGTTTGCTTAGGACTGCTTAACAGGCAAGAAAACCCAAGCCAGTGCAGACGGCATAGCTATCTAGGACAGCTACGTTATCTTGTTTATCCCAACCAACTTAGCCCGCAGAGAACCCCTCCCCACACCCCGACAACATGGATAACAGAGACAACATAGACTTTGGTAAGATGGACATTCCACGGCTGTTCGTTAAGCTTTTCGTGCCAACCCTTCTTGGTTTGGTGTTCAACGCCATGCTTACCCTTGCCGATGGCATCTTCGTTGGGCAGGGTATAGGCAGCAATGCCTTGGCGGCAGTAAACATTGCCGCCCCCATATTCCTCATCGGACTAGGTGTGTCGCTGATGTTTGCCACGGGCGTTAGCGTAGTGGCGGCCGTTCACCTTTCGCGCGGCAACAACAAGGCTGCCAACATCAACGCCACGCAAGCACTTACTGTTCCATTCGTTGTCATGTCGGGCGTAAGTGTGCTTATTGCCGTTTTCGCCAAACCGCTATGCTATCTCTTTGGCGGTTCGCAAACGCTCGAACCCCTCGTTGTTGAGTATCTCACTTACATCAGTCCCATACCTGCCCTCATGGTACTTGTGCATGTGGGCGGCTTTATCATTCGGCTAGACGGTTCGCCTAAGTACGCCATGTACGCCAGTGTGCTCCCCGCCGTGCTCAACATCTTTCTCGATTGGCTGTTCGTCTTTCCGCTTAACCTTGGTTTGATGGGCGCAGCCTCTGCTACAAGCATTTCCGAAGCCGTAGGAGCCGTGATGGTTGTGGCCTATTTGGTGTATTTCCCCAAGACCATACGCCTTTATCGACCCAAGTTCACGCGCACCAGCGTTCGTCTTACCGTGCGCAACTTAGGTTATATGATGAAGTTAGGCGTTCCAACATTCATTGCCGAGACCGCCATTTCGGGGCTAATGATTGTTGGAAACTTCATGTTTATGGCCTTTCTTCACGAAGATGGCGTGGCTGCATTCAGCGTGGCGTGCTATCTTTTCCCACTAGTCTACATGTTTGGCAACTCCATTGCGCAGGCGCAGTTGCCCATTGTGAGCTACAACCACGGCCAATCCAACCACGACCGCGTGCGCCGTACGCTCCACCTATCACTTGCGCTCACGGCTGTTAGCGGACTTGTTATCAGCCTTTTGGGCATGTTGGCCTTTCGTCCGCTTATTTCATTGTTCTTGGCCGAAGGCACTCATGCCTTCACTGTGTGCACCGAAGGTTTCCCGCTCTTTGCCACCAGTTTCGTGTTCTTTTCGCTCAATGTGGTTATTATTGGCTTTTACCAAAGCGTGGAACGTGCCACAGAGGCCATCTTCTTTATGTTCTTGCGCGGCCTTATATTTGTTATTCCCATCTTCATTGTCCTTCCTTATCTCATCGGTGTGCTTGGGTTATGGCTCGCCGTTCCCCTCGCCGAGGCGCTAACTTTCGTTGTGCTAGTGGTGTGGAGCAAACAAAAGCGGGTTTTCAGTTGACCAATTGGCAAGTTGACGAGTTAGCCAGTTGATGAGTTGACAAGAGAACTAAGCAGACAAGTTTGTAATACGCTAAATGGCACAAGTCTGTTAGTTTAAACCTGTTGTTAAGACTACATTCTCTTTACAACATTAATATTTTGGTTTACCTCTAAGCACAAGTCTGACAGCTTTTCAATATCTTGGCGTTTGTGGATAAAGTAAAGGTAGCAATAGTTACCACACACCATTACAAACCTAGCAACACATAGCCCCCTGTCTGCCCATTGTTTATTAAGAATTTCACACCAGGTCTCTATTTCATCTTCCTCTTCGAGCCAGTCTTCATTTAATGTAAGGTGATGTTTGTCCGCCAAACCTTTCATTCTCAAACAAAATTCCACCTTATTCACGTCCCAATCCATCTCAACGGCATTGCCGTTGTCGAGCATTTCATTGGCAATGGCAGCCCAAATAATGTCGCAATTCCGTTCTTTTTCATCCATTTCCCTTTCACGATACCTCTCCGCGTTGTCGGTATAATACTGTTTAGGCGCGTCAATACACCGTTCAACCTTAGCGAAAAGCACATCACCATCGGGCAATAACTTCGCAATGGCTTTGTAGTTCTCGGCATCGGTGCTTTTTTCTATTAGGTAAGCCGTAATGACTTTCCAACTTTGTAACTCGGCGGCAAGATTGTTGTTAAGCACATATTGTAAAACCTCCATTACTTCTCGCTCACTCAATTTGTCTTTCTCATAGTTTATAACATGATTATCATGCGCTATATCACTGGTAAAGACTTCTATTCTGAAATAACCAGCCTGCTTTTTCGGGCTAATTGAGAGATGATTGAACTGGTATTCATCATTTGCTCTTATCGGAATATGCGCCCACATAAGAATGCTTTCATAACAGCCAGGCTTTAATGCAGCAAGTTGTTGCCTTACGTCTTTCGGCGTAAACCCTTCAATAGTTGTGTCGTCAACAACCATATCCCAATCCGGATAGAACGTATCCATCCAACCGCTCAGTTGCTCCCAACCTTTATCTGTTGCCCCATATCCATGCATCTCACCCTTGTTCGTTATGCCCAAGGTTCTATTTACGGCAGATGCAATTGCCTTTTTCTTGAAAACAAGGGTAACAATAAGGGGTAATGCGAAAAGTGGTGCGCAGACAATAGCTGCGCCGATTACCGCCACATTACGGCTGCCTCTGTTGTGGCTGCCTCCGATAAGGCTGTTCACCAAGTCTGCTAAACCATTAAAAAAGTCGTCGCCGACAATCAGAGACAGCAAAACTAATTCCAAAGCAAACACCGCAAAGAACACTAAGACCATCTTCTTTGCCACCTTGCTGCATATCTCCATTCTTGTTTCCAAGTCTATGGTTTCTGCATTGGGTATGTTACGAAACCATTTTTCTGCGCGTTCTTCCTTTGTCATATCTTTTATTGTTTGTTTAAGTATCGTTTTCTATTAACGGGGCTGACGAGTCGGCAGGCTTGTTTCCTGTTGACCAGTTAACGGGTTTGTAATTCGCTAAGTGGCAACAACCCCGCTCGTTAAGGCTACATTTCCTGTGCTAAATCAATTGTACGAAGAACCTCATCGCCCAGTTTTTTTAGCTTTTCTAGCGTTTCGCATGTGCAAATAAAGAGAACATAGCTGTCGCTATCAATATCAAATTCGGCGATGCAGAAACCTTGCTCTTCCCATTTTTCGTCAAGAACCCCACACCATGTCGGAATGTCCCCATCCTCTTGCAGCCACTCTTCGCGTAGTTCAAGATTATGTTTGCCTGCCAAATCCTGCATTTGCAAATAAAACTCTTCCTTAGTTTCCTTCCAATCCAGCTCAACAGCATTGCCGCTGTCGAGCATTTCATCGGCAATGGCAATCCAAATTATATCACCATTTCGGTCGGTTTCATCCATTCCCCTGTCTTCGTATCTCTCCTCATGGTCCATATAATATTGTTTGGGCGCGCCAATGCACCTTTCAACCTGAGCGAGATACGTTTCTCCGCCGGGCAATAGTTCAGCGATGGCTTTGTAGTTCTCGGCATCAGTGCTTTTCTCTGTCAGGTAATCGGCATAAACTTTCCAGCTGTGCAGCTTAGGAATAGCATGGTTGTCAAGGAGGTTTTGCAGCGTCTCCATTGTCTTCTTCTCGCTCACATTCTCCTTTTTGTAGGTTATCACATGGTTGTTTTGCGCTATGTCGATGGTAAAAACGTCAACATCGAAACAACCAAAGCGGTCTCCCTGATAGATGAAAACATAGTTGTACCTAAATTTGTCGTCTACGTTTATCATGTCTGGTGCCCAAATATAAATAGAATCACGCTTGCCATATTTTAGGGTTGCAAGTTGCCGCCTTACATCAATCATCGTAAAACCGTCGCTACTTTCTTCGTCATCGCTATCCATGCCCCAGCCTGCATAACGCTTTCCTGAATGGTTGGCAAACTGCTTCCACTCATCGTCTGTTGCCCATTGTTCGCATGTCTCGTCCCTGTCTCTTTCTGCTAAAAAGCTGTTTACGGCAGACGTCATTCTCTTTTTTCTGAATAAA
>CAUPVH010000232.1:0-4076 GCA_963514635.1 uncultured Prevotella sp.
ATTATACTGTGTACACGCGCATGGGCAAATGGCACGGAAAACACGTACGGTTACGACCGACTGCGCGAGCGGTTGTAGGCATGCTGCTCACGGCCAACCGAGACTGTATCATGGAAACCCAATTATTGCTGTCCAGTAAAACTTATTTCTCTCAATCTCTGTGTAAGGGAATTAGTTTTTAATACTACACTTGTTGACCTTAAATCCAAAGTATAAGTCATTATCTAATAACAACAAGCGCTTTTATAATGCTTACTATTTGTAACTGAAATACAAGCCCCCATTGAGTAAGAAGGCCTGTATTGTACATAGGCAAACGGATAACAGACTTTCAATTTAATTTCACCAGACAGCAACAAAAAGGTATAGATTAAACCCCAATCGGTCGTTAGACCGCTTATCAGATATTTTAAGTTGTTTTCCATTGCTTCCTTTCCATCTTTCGCTTGCTTGTCTGCATCTTGCCTGTCTTATTCTCTTGACGTAGCCCGCTGCGCCTTCAAGAATAAGACAGACTATATGCTCAACAACACACAAAACCAAAGCGGCTCTAACGGCCAATTTGAGTTAAATCTGTTAACATCTGCTCAATGAGGATTTCCCGTACATGCTTTTAGTATACAAACAAAGATGAGCTTGCAAATAAGGCTGAATTTAGCCCTTTTGCAAGCTCATTTTTATGTTGAACCTTCTGCGCTTAACAGCGCGAAAACAAGCGTTAGCCGTTTATTCCACCACTACAAGCGGAGTGTCTTCGAGCACACTTTCGCCTTGCTTAACGCAAACAGCCGTAACTTTACCTGCCTTTTCGGCCTCGATGTTGTTGGCCATCTTCATGGCTTCGAGCACAACGAGCGTGTCGCCCGCGGCAACGGTGTCGCCAACGGCCACCTTAACCTCGGTGATTACGCCAGGCAGAGGAGCCTTAATGGCATTGGCCGTGTTAACATTAGCGGCAGGAGCAGCACTTTCTTCAGCGGCAGCCGATGCTGCGGGTGCGCCCAAAACCACCTTTTTCTTTTCAGGTTCGGCCTCTGGCTCCATCTCAACCTTGAAACTTTCGCCGTTAACCGTTACCTCAGCAACGTTCTCTTCGATGTCACCGATGGCCACTTTATACTCTTTTCCATCGATGGTATATTTGTATTCTTTCATATTTTCTTTATGGTTTTTGTGTCATTGAAAGGAATTTGGCATTCCAAAGCGTGTCTCGTTTCTTGATAGTAATAAAACCAGGCTCTTTGTCGTGCACGTTATTGCCCTTGAACTCGTGAAGTGCCAATGCGATGGCAGCATAGATGTTCTTGTCTTTCGTAGCCATAACTTGATAATGATAAATAATTATTGCAACTTACCTAGTTTATTACATGGGCATGCAGCCATGTTTCTTGGCTGGCAAGCTCTGACGCTTGGTTGCGAGTTGGGCTAAACCGCGGCAAATGCGGAAACGCGTGTTGCGTGGTTCGATAACATCGTCGATATAGCCATACTGTGCAGCTTGATAAGGATTAGCAAACATCTCTGTGTACTCTTCTTCCTTTTCTGCTAAGAATGCCTTAACATCTTCGCCTGCGTCTTTCTTCTCCTTAGCCTCCTTAGCACAAAGAACAGCCACGGCACCAGAGGCACCCATAACGGCGATTTCGGCCGTTGGCCATGCAAAGTTAAGGTCGGCGCGAAGTTGCTTGCAGCCCATAACGATGTGGCTACCACCATAGCTCTTACGCAAGTTGATTGTAATCTTGGGCACAGTGGCCTCTCCGTAGGCGTAAAGCAGCTGTGCTCCGTGCAAGATAACAGCGTTGTACTCCTGTCCTGTGCCGGGAAGGAAACCAGGAACGTCTACCAAACTAACGATAGGAATGTTGAAAGCATCGCAATATCTCACGAAACGAGCACCCTTTCTAGATGCGTTCACGTCTAGTACACCTGCATAAGCTGAGGGCTGGTTGGCCACAATACCCACGCTTTGGCCATTGAAACGAGCGAAACCAGTGATGATATTCTTGGCAAACTTAGGCTGAACCTCGAAGAATTCGCCGTTGTCGGTGATGGCCGTAATCACCTTGTACATATCGTAAGCCTTGTTGGGATCGTCGGGAAGGATGTCGTTCAGGCAGTCTTCCATGCGGTTGATGGGGTCGTCGCAAGCCACACGTGGAGCCTCTTCGGTGTTATTCGAGGGTATATAGCTTAGCAACTTCTTTATCATGTCCATCGCCTCTTCTTCGGTTTTGGCCGTGAAGTGGGTTACACCACTCTTCGTTGCGTGTACCGATGCACCGCCAAGGTTCTCCGAATCCACGTCTTCGCCCGTTACCGACTTAACAACTTTTGGGCCAGTAAGGAACATATACGACGTGTTTTCCATCATCAGCGTGAAGTCGGTAAGTGCTGGCGAGTAAACTGCACCGCCTGCACACGGACCAAAGATGCCTGATATTTGGGGTATTACACCACTTGCAAGGATGTTGCGCTCAAATATTTCGCCATAGCCAGCAAGTGCGTTGATACCTTCTTGTATACGTGCGCCTCCCGAGTCGTTCATGCAAATAACGGGTGCGCCCATCGTCATGGCCATATCCATTATCTTACATATCTTCTGCGACATTGTTTCCGACAGCGAACCACCGTTCACCGTGAAGTCTTGTGCATATACATACACGAGCCTTCCATCAACAGTTGCCGAGCCAGCAACCACGCCGTCGCCAAGGTATTGTTTCTTTTCCATACCGAAGTTGTGGCAGCGGTGCAACTTAAACATGTCGTATTCTTCAAAGCTACCTTCGTCTACAAGCATGTCTATACGCTCGGGAGCGGTGTATTTGCCACGTGCGTGTTGTTTTTCGATAGCTTTCTCGCCACCACCAAGACGGGCTTGTTCGCGCTTTGCGATAAGCTCCTTGATTTTTTCTATTTGTTTGCTCATAAGTTATTTAATTGTTTCCTTATTCTCAAAAATATCTGCAAAGTTAGACAAAAGGAACGTAATAATCTAATTTTATGCCCCTTTTGTTGTCCTTTACATGTTTTGCCGAGTATATTTTTCTGCTTGTCGGACAAGCATTCGTAGTTTTCTGATGTCGCATTAGAACTCGAAAAGCGCACGTACATTTATCAACCTACCAGTAAGATAATTAGGTACGGCATACTGTTGGTTGGTTACATCGGTAATCCAGAAGTAGCTGTTTACGTTGTTTATGCCAAAGAGATTTAAGCAGTCCACACCCAACCAAATATTCTTAAAGGGCGATTTCTTTTCTCTTCGCTCGTTGTTCAGCAGGCGATAACTCATACCGATGTCGGCTCGTTTATAGGCTGGTGCCCTAAACGAGTGGCTTTCCAATTGCCTATGAGGTGCAGAGAACGGCAGACCATCGGCAAAAGCCAACTTCAAGGACATCTTCCAACGGTCGGTTCCAGGGAAATAGTCGGTGAAAAACATATTTATCGAGTAGCGTTGGTCGGTTGGAAGTGGCAACGATTTTTCGTTGAGTGTCATGCGCGTATCCATCAACGAGAGACTAATCCACGAGTCGGTGCCTGGTACAAACTCGCCATAGAGTTTCAGGTCGACACCTGCCGCATGTCCGTTGCTCAAGTTATCGCCATAATAAACCACCTTCACGTTGTTCACACTGTAAGGAACAAGGTTGCCCAATGCCTTATAATACAATTCGCCCGTAAGCTTAAAAGGACGTCCCGAGACGTTAAACCGATAGTCCATACCTGCAATGAGATGTAGCGAACGCTGGCTCTTTATCTTTTTATTGAGGGTTACGTGTGTCTCGTTGTTCACGGTCGAGGTGTCGCGCAGTTCCTTAAAGAATGGGGCTTGATAATAAAGACCTGCCGCAAAACGCAATGTAAGATTGGTGTTAAAGGCAGGAACGATGCCCAAAGACACGCGCGGACTGACGATTGTTTCCTTATTAAAGCCCCAATGGCTCATTCTGATGCCGTAGTTAAGGGTGTAACGTGTGTTCTCGTTTTTACCACCAAACCGATAAGTGTCTTGCGCATAGGCCTCTACCCTATTTGCATCGAGCTGGTTTCTAGCCCTAAGCGAATAGATA
>CAUPVH010000233.1:0-4074 GCA_963514635.1 uncultured Prevotella sp.
CCCGCAATGCGATAGTTAACGTTTAGCGGAACACCCAGATAATGTAGCGTTTGTTGCGTTTCGTTAACAACGTTGCCCATCTTACGCGTTATGTCCGAACGGTGGCGCGCATAGGTTAGGCCCGCGTCTATACTCCAACGGTTGCTCAGCGCATAACGCACAGCCGCACCAACTCTAAGCGGTTGTCGATGGTGAGCCTTTGTTTCCACTGCTGGCGATGCGTTATCAAGTCGCACATACTCGCTATTGCGAGCTGCCTCATCGGCGGGTGCGCCATAAGTACGTGCCGTAGCCAATGTAGGACGCTGCATCTCGCTGCTGTTTGTGCCCACGGAACCGCCTGAAACGTAGGATTTAGCCAACCACGTACCATCACCTTTCGAGGGCTTTGCTATGGTTCGCGGAAAGCCAACAGGCAAGTTTTCTGTCCTCTTAGGCTGTGTTCGGGTAGTTTGTTGCTCCTGTGGGGCATTGTCAGTACTGTTTTTGGAGGTGTAGTCTATTTTCTGTTGTTTTGTGTCGGTCGTAGTTTCAATATTGCGTTGCGGTGGGTTTGCCGTCTGTCGGTTGTTCTCTGTCACCGTAGCGTATAGGTTCGTGCCTTCGCCTGGGGATTGGGTTACGATGTTTCTATTGCCACTTGCGTAGTATTTCTGCATGTTGTCGCCGCTAGCGATGCTGCTGGTGGGCGCTCCTTGTTTTGTATCTACGTTGTGTACAACAGCGCTTGTGCTACTGCTGGCGAGTTTCGTGGTATTGTGTTGGGGTGCATAATGGCGTTCAAGGTTGGCCACTTGTTGCGCGTTTTGCCCATCGTTGAGCAGCAACAACGTAGCGGCCACGCCGCATAAGAATATCACCACAGCGGCAGCAGCCATAGCACGACGCCCCCAAGCGGCAGCCTTCGCAGACTTTTCTACCATGGCGGCGCGGCATTCCACCTCGTCCCACGATAACAGTGGAGCAGCTTGGCGGTGTCCGTCAAGTTTCTCTCGCATTTTAGTTCTCCATTGTTCGTTCATTGTGCAAGGGTGGTTTTGTTATATTTTTCTATCTTTTTAGCCAGCATATTCTTTGCGCGATGCAATTGCGAGGCTGAGCTATCTCTCTTTATTCCTAGTAGTTGGGCTATTTCTTGGTGACTCTTGTTTTCGAAAACGTAGAGGTTGAACACCGTTCGATAGCCTGTTGGTAATTCTCTCACCATTTGGTGGATAACTTCCGGCGGTATATGGTCTATGGGTGGGTCGTCTATTTCCGGTTCGTCGGGCAGGTCAATATCGAGCGACACGATGGCCGCCGTGCGTTTCCGCTTTAAGAACGACAACGATTGGTTAACCACAATGCGCGTGGCCCACGCTTGCAGCGAGCCAGGCCCACGGTAGTCGAACTGACCGATGCTGGTGAGCATCTTCACCATGCAGTCTTGCAGCACATCTTTCAAGTCGTCGTCGTTGTCAATATACCTAGCGCACACACTAGCTAAATAGTCAGCGTAAAGGATGTAAAAGTCTTGCATGGCGGATTTGTCGCCGCCATGCAATCGCTTAACAATTATCTTTTCTTTGTCTCCGATAAAAAAACGCACTTCCCTAGTCTACGCTTGTGATCTGTACTGGGGCGGTAAGAATGGCCATCTTTCCTTTGGGCGTGCCATTGTTCTTACGTGTTGCATACTTAAATTTCGCCATTTTCTTTCCCGTAAACGACTCCCATTCTACCGTTAACCATACATATTTCTTTCCAGTATCGGGCAGTCCTACCAAGCGGAAAGCAATAAGCCCATCGCCCATTCTACCGAAAAGGTCGTCATATGCGTTGTGATAGAGCGTCACTTTGTAGGAATTTTCCTTAGTAGGAGTAGCCACCAAGTTCAGCATATGCTTAACGCCTTTACCCCATCGCGTTCTAAATCTCAGCGTAAGGTATCCATCCTCGGCAATGCTCACCCAGTCGTTCACAATTTCCAGCGGATCGTTGCCGTAGGTTTTCACGTTGTTGTCGCCCATATTCTTGGCCATTGGTTTGGTGCGAATGCTGTCTAGCCAGTTAATGTTCACATATGTTCTTTCGCCCACGCGTCCATCTCCTTTTTTGGCCGTAGGACCTTCCACCACAGTGTAATTCACCAAAGCCCGCACTTCCTTCGAACCATAGGGCGAAGTCTTCATGTTGTTGGGCATTAATTGTGTCGAATCGTCTAGCTGCAACGTGAACGAGTTGTTCAGTGCCTTTGGTTTCACTGTCACCAAAGCCGTTGGATACGATTGCGTATCCTCTTCCTTGTCGTTTTGGCAAGCAACGAATGTGAATACGGCGACAATGACGCCCACACCAGCAAGCCATGAATGTAACTGCTTCATAATCCGTCTTTTTGTTTGATGTTTGCCTTTTAAACTGCAATTATAGGAAAACTTGCATGATATTAGCAGATTTTTATCCAAAAGATTGTTAACAGAATGAAGGTTGGCTGCAAATTGCCGACCATAGAATAAGTGAGAGGTTGAACTAGTTATGTTTGTAAGCTATTATGTTTCCAAGCTTGCATGCTTTATCGCATTAATGCTTATATATAATAATGTACGCGCGCGTACGCGTGAGAACTAAACACAAGCAACACCTGTTTTGGTGCGTACAGCAACAAGTTTCCCTCCTTTCACTATGTCTCCCGAAGAAGAAAAGAGCGCAACAATGTTTCATGTTTGTTTATAGTTAAAAAGAATTGATTTTTAGAAAGTTGTTCGCATACCCCACTTTGCCATCAACGTATCAGCACAACAGCATTTGCAGTGTTGTAAAAAAGCACTTTGTAGTGTCAGTACAAGATGCTTTGTAGTGCCTGTACAAGTGTTTTGTAGTGTCTGTACAAGCGTCTTGTAGTGCCTGTACAAAAGGCTTGCACTGATGCTTGCGCCCGATATGTGCTACCTCGCCCATAAGACAATTAATTCCAAAACTAACTCTTTTTGATTATAAAACGTACGACTCTGAACAATAACTAAAACATGATGCGAACCGAAACCACGTAAAAGACAAACCTACAATAAACCAATCAACCCCCGATTTTCACAAATCGGGGGTTGATCCTTCCAAATACAGAAGTCAGAATAGATGAAATGAATTGTTTACTTAACAGTTATTGATATGATACCCAAATTATTTTCTTTATCTTTCACCTCAACTTTTGTGGTTCCAGCTTTGAGTCCCTTAAGGGAAACTTCATTCTCTTTTACAGATACTTCCACCACTTTTTGATCTTTTGAGAGTGCAGTGAAGGGGGCTTTGCCATTGAGGACCTTCACCATCTGCATTTTACCTACTTCAAGAGTAAGTTCACTCTTATCAAGTTTTAACGAATTTTCCGCCTTCTTTACCATTACGTTAAGCATACCTCTAGCGCCGTTCTTGTCGGTGACAGTCAGCGTTGCAGAACCAGTCATTTTACCCTCGATGGTTATTACTCGATCTTTCACGGTGACATCGGCTATTTTCTTATCCTTTTGTCCAGACAACTGGGTGTTAAAGGGCGCCGTTCCATTTTTAACTTTCAGCTCTGTCTTCATACCTTCTGTTACTTCAACCTTCGTTTTGTCGAAAGTCAACTTGTTCAACATGGGCTTGTTCGAGTCGTTGTCTTTGTCGCAAGCGGTAAATAACAGCATTGTTGCACAGAGGGCCTTGTGGCCATAGTTGCCAGTAAAGATTTTTTGTACATTGTTCTTATTTTTAAAGTTACTTTTATTGTTGATTACACCCCTATAAACGTAGGATTAAAGAATGCTTGCACGAAGAAAAGGTTAAAGGGGGTTAAAAGAGCATCGCCCCACTCCCTTGCCAAAGGGTGAGAGTAGCGAAATGGCATGCAGCTACAAAGCAAATGCGGCTGAAACTAAGCACATTACATCTCTCGCGCCCTTTGAAGAGGGAGCAGGGCAAGGTTGTTTCTTGGAGAAAGGTTCTGGGGCGAGAGTTGTTATGAAACCTCACCCCAACCTATTACCCTCTAATCATGGTAAGCAACATCTTGAAACGCTTGTGGGCGAACAAGGCGTGGGGATGGTTAGCGGACATGAT
>CAUPVH010000234.1:0-4073 GCA_963514635.1 uncultured Prevotella sp.
GGTTGCGCGCATCTAATATCTGCCGATAGATGTCGGGATGACGGGCTATATAGGTTTGCGAACACCATATCCAGAAAGGAATTTCGAACTCATACTTTGCCAAAGGGTAGTCGATGGCAGCCGAATGGTTGCGGCAAACAATGCCGCGGTTCTCTTCATAACATTCTTCGCCGTGGTCGGGCATGTAGATAACGATGGCATCTTCGCTTTCAAACTGCTTCACGATAAGGTCAACCACCGAGTCGTTGTATAGCACGGCATCGTCGTAAAGTGCCAGGACGCTGCGCTGACCGGGGGTTAAGTCGGGGCGAAGTGTTTTGTAGTCGGTGCCATTCCATCGCCGGCGGTCGTTTGGCGTGCGGAATTTGTACCCTACGTGCTGCCCAATGAGGTGGAAAATGGTGAGGTTGTGCCGGCCTTCTTGCGACTTTAAGAGTGCGTATTCGCGCACCAGGTCTACGTCGAAGATGTGCAAGCTGTCGTTTCGCGTATCGAACATGGCCTTGCTCAACGTGGGATTGTTGAGGAAAAAGCCACCACTAAAGTCGTAAACGTTTTCTTTTGCCTGAGACAAAAACTGGTTGGTGATGAACGTAACGTGATAGCCCGCCTTGCGAAACATTTCGGGAAAAAGTGGATAGTCGCACCATTCGCCTTGCTCGCCCACATCGTAGAGCGAGAAAACATGCTTGAAAACGTAGCTGGTAAGGTTCCAAGGCGACACCACATCGTTGAATTTCACCAGCTGTCCGCTACGTTCGCGGCGTATTTGTCGTGGCGTTGTGGGTTGAACATAGCCGTATTGCTGCGAATGATGTTTGCCGAAACTCTCGCCGATAATCAGCACGATGTGCGGACTGGTGTATGTGCAACTGTCTACTTTTGCATCTTTGGCGGCTGCAATGAGTTTGTCTAGCTGTTGCGACGCCAGTGAGTTGGCATATATCGAGAACATTATATGGTGCACAGGGTGGTAACATTCACCGTGGTTTTGCTCGGTAAGCATGTGCTCCACTTCGCCAATGCTCTTGCCGTGCATCAGCCTCCAAAGGACCACTTTGTTGCTGGCGGTAACGCAAACGCTCCAAATCAGAATGGCTGTAAAGCCGATGGGGGCATACTTTTTCAGCTTGATGGCCAATGGAGCACTGATGGTAGGGAACTTGCCTAAAAGCTTTTGGCAGGCCTCTTTCAACCGCTTAGGGGCGAAACGACGTAATGTATAGGCTAAATGCGAAAGGGCGATAAGCACAATCCACCCAAATTTGGTAAATAGAATACTGAAAGAAAGGTAGCTGGAAAGGAACTCTGTGACCTCGCGGCCATTGGTTTCGTTCACCAAAAGCAACATGGTGGGGGTGACGATAGAGTCTAACTGAACGCGACAAAACACGTCGACGGCCGTCGTTAGGTATAGAATAAGGTACAGCACACCGCGAACCCAGGGGCGAATGCGCCGTGGCAGCACGCTTAAAAGCAGGCAAAGGGCGTAGAGATCTACCAGTAACTCGGTGTAAAGGTGCCTGTAAATCTTCTCGGTTGGACTATGGGGGAGGGTTAGCCACGCACAAACCACGCCCAAGATGTACATCGTTACGAAGAACGGTGCATTGATTTGTAGGGGTTTAACTACGCAGCCAAAGATTTTTTTTCTCAATACTGTTAAGGTCATTTCTTTTTAGTTCCTTTTTTCTTTATATGTGTATATTGCCACAAATAGGCGCACAACAGCTTGTTCAGACCTGTTGTGTGCCGCTGAAACACGTCTGCGCGTTTTTATAAAAACGCGGTGTTGGTTCGTAATGTTATGCAAATTTACACTTTTTGTCATTGATAACCGCCAATGTAAGCGTTTAATTTGTTTCGTAAAAGAAAACAACCACGCGCCCAATCCCTCTCTTGTCAACTTGTCAACGCGTTAACTCTTCAACTTAAAACCCCATACAATTAAGGATAATTAAGGCGAGAGAGTTGAGTGGCGAACAGAAAAAACGCTACCTTTACAGCAAAATAATAATCTAAAATTATGCAGAGATTAACGTTACATATTATATGCCTAATGGGTATGTTTTGCAATTGCAAAGCACAAACCGTGCCGACTCCAACAGACACGATACGCCAAAACAAGAGTGAGACACAGCAGATAGACTCCGTTAGAGCGGCCAATACGCCAAGTTTTCGTGTACTATCTGTTGAGAACACCGACACACTGCGATGGACGGGCAAGGCTTTTACCGGCAGACACAAAAACAAAGGCAATACATGGCTAATAAAAGCTGTGATGAAAGGCATGAATGCTAATTGGCAGAGGCACGCTCTTTGGGTTACGGTAAAGGATGTGTGGCTGCTTAGAGACGGCGTAGAGAAAGATGTAATAAGCGTCATGGCCTTCAAGTCTGCCGAAACGAGGTGGAGCATCAGTGCTTTTAAGAGAGAAAAATTCATGGTAGAAGAATGCAAAGCACCCTTGTATGCCGTGCCATACTTTATAGACGGCTGTGCTTACATCATCTGTATTATTCCTCCGTTTCAGAAAGTGGGCGATGAATTTAGAGAGATAATAGACAGAAAAGCTTTGTACGAAGATGTGTTGAAACCACTTATGGACAAGCCTTTCTTCTAATGAGGAGGGCATGGGGCACTCGTACCCGATTTTAAACTTGCAAATCCCAACATTTAAAAGCTTTTGTTGTATTGGGTTTTTCTTTGGAAAGGAGCGGTGAGAACAAGTTGACTCGTAAAGAACGTTTACCGAAAGGCTGCTGTGCTAACGCCTATTTTGCAACAGCTTGTACCATGCCTTTCCCTCGTTGGAGGTACATTTTTGTGCTATTGTTGCCAGCATTGTGCGTGTGGTTGCTATCTTGCGTTGTAGCCATAGTTGCAGTTTGCTGCCTTTGTGTGCATCTTTCGCCGCCTTGTTCAGTGCCATTATATAGCGTAGTTGCAGGTTGGCAAGGTAGTTTGAGGGCATGCGCGGTGTTTCGATGTTGTTGAAAAAGGCATCGCAAAGTATGCCTATGTGCTCGTTAATGCCGTATCCACCCCTCTTTGTACCTTGTTTTAACAGCATGTTGAAGGTGTCGGTACTAAACAAATTGCCGAAAACGCCATCCAGCGACATACTTAGTTCATGGCCCTTACTGGTCAATTGGTTTTCGTTTATTCGCTTACTTTCTAGTCCACTGTCGGCTAGCATGATATACTTCGACAGCAAACGCATGGCCGTACGTTTCAACGGCGATGGTTTCTCCTTGTAGAAAGTTTCGGATAAGGCCACCAATTGCTCGCCGTACGTGCCCACGGCATCGCGATAAAGACGCCATAGGGCAAAGCCTTGCTCTTTTTTAAACTTCGCCATGTTGGCTTTTTGGTCGATTTGTGGCATCAGTTGCAGCACGTTGTCCATTATCTGCACGCGCTTGTCAAAGGCAGGCGTATCGCCACTTGCGGCTTGCGGCTTGATAGAAAGGCGTTTTATCAGGTCGGCACGCTGCTCGTAGGGGGTGTTCCCTTGCGCCGTGGCGTAGGCATAGGCCACAGCACGCCTGTCGGCATCGGTTAGTTGCAACGCACTTGGTCCGTAATCGGTTTCTGAAGATATGCCCAGCACCTTCGCCACCTGCGCCATTACCCTGCCTTGAATGGTTTCTTGAACAATGGCATCGGTGCTGTTCTCGTCCCAAAAACGCATGTCGAAGTGGGGTAGGTAAAGGAAATAGTCGAGCATCCTGCCCTCCAACACGGCTTTACCCACGTTAATCCAACCGCGTAACAATTCGCCAGAGAGTGGGTGGCACTGCATTTCGCTCGTAGTTTCATGCTGACCAAGCTCGAAAGAAACGTACATGCGCGGTTGGGTGACGTCTGTTTGGGGCGTAACCTGTTCAACTTGCAGCGCGTTGGGTATGCCGGCATCGGCCAACGCCTTGTTCCAGGCCGCCACACCAGCCTTTACCGCACCGATATATTGGGGCGGAAACAGACTGTCTATGTAGAATGTTAGCGGACGATTGAGTGCCCATCGCTGGATGGGCATGTTGTTTTGGGCGGTTGGCGAAGTGCTTTCGGTG
>CAUPVH010000235.1:0-4056 GCA_963514635.1 uncultured Prevotella sp.
TAACCGATGGTGGCTTCTATACCTTGGTTGCGTACCTTTGCAGAGTTAAGCACCTTTGAACGGCCGTTTCCTGCAGGCACAGTCATATAGAGATTAGACACTGTGGCGTTATAATAAGTAAGATCGAAACTTAGGCGGTTATCAAAGAACAATGTCTCAATACCAGTTTCAATAGAAGAGGTTTTCTCGGGCTTAGCATCTTCGAGCGCATTGTAAGTCGGACCCACCACTGTTCCGTCTTGCAAGTTCTTCGTTGCCTGGGCGTATGCGATGTTAGGGATAGAATTACCCACTTCCGAATAAGACAAACGATACTTCATATAGTTGAACCATTTAGGCAGCTTAACTAGTTTGCTCACAATGGTGTTGGCACCTACGCCGAAATATCCGTAGTTGTCGGCGGCCGACTGGCCCACTCTTTTGAGGTATCTGTATGGTCGATACCAGTCGCGACGATACGAACCATCCAAGAACACCATTTCTTTCCAACCTATCTGAGCAGTGGCCAGCCAAGCACGGTCCCAATTAGAACTCTTTGAGAAGGTGGTTGCCCCCTTGTCACCTGCACTTACATCAAAATAGTTAACAATTGTGGGCACTTTTTTGTAGTGCTTTTCATAATGGGTTGCCGTAACGCTTGTGCTTTTGTGCTCGCCCTTAATGGTATGGCCCACCCAACCTGCCGAAGCGGAAACATCATAGTCGCCAAAGCGTTTGTTATAGTTCAACAAGTAGTCGATGTACAGTTCTGTATTTTTGCTTTCCGAGTCCCAATAGTGTCCATAGTCATCCATAACGGAGGGAAGAAACGTTGTAGCATATCGCTTACTAGTGCTGTGATAGCGTGTTTGATCGAAGTTTACACGTGCTTGGAAAGAAAGTCCATCGTAAATGTCCACATTGGCCGAAACCGTACCCCACAATCTATCCTCAGTATTCTTGTTACTATTCATACCCATCAGCCAGTAGGGGTTATTCTCATCACTATTCATGAATGCCCAGTTCTGGCGCGGCCCTTTCAGGTCAGCCCAAGCAGGCCTTTCTTTGTAGCCACCACCCATTCCTTCTTTTTTAAAGATAGTTTGCTTGTTGCTGCGCCATGTGCCATTAGCCGTAACAAAGTTGTCGCGGTAATAGTTCATGTCCACATTACGTGGCGTTAAGTAAGAATGGTAAATGGGATTGCCCACGGTTCCACCGCCAGGGCGATTGCGTGTGATTGTTTGCGCATAATTGAGCGAAACATTCACTTGCAGTCTGTCGAAGAATTTGTAGCTTTGGCGCAAGCTTAGCGTGTTACGGTTGTAACTGTTGTTGCGCATCATACCAATAGCATGGCTATTGGCCATCGAGAAGTAAGTAGATATCTTCTCGGTTCCGCCCGAAAGCGACAGCGAATTGTTGGTTGTTACACCCGTACGATAGAACCTGGCCACATCGTCTTGGTTGTAGTTGCGGAGGCGGATGTCGGTTGTTTCACCTGCATGGAAGTTGGTTGTGTTCAGAGGAGCCTTGAAATTAAGTTGGCTATCGGTAAGACTGCCAATCTTTGCACCCCATCCATCGGGCGAAATACCATCAGAAGAAACGGTACCTCCGTACTCGCCTTGTATTTTCGGAGTAAGTAAGGGAGTGTCGAACGTAATGTTAGATGTAAGGTTAATGTCCAAACGGCCTTCCTTACCTTTCTTTGTTGTAATCATAACAACGCCGTTAGCAGCCATCGAACCATAAAGAGCAGCAGCGTTGGCACCTTTAAGTACGTTGATGCTTTCGATGTCGTCGGGGTTTATCAAAGAAAGCGGATCAGAGCCTTCAGACATGCCTGCATAAGTAAAGCCTTCGCCACTCATGCTTCTGCGTCCACGTGTGTCGTTGCTCATCGGAACACCGTCTACCACAATAAGCGGTGAGCTATTACCTAGAATCGACTTGTTACCGCGCAGAATAATCTTAGATGCACCACCCGCACCACCTGCACTGGGGGTAATGGTGATACCCGAAACCTTACCTTCAAGCGTGTTGGCCACGTTAGGGTCTTGCACCTTCATCAGGTCTTCTGCCTTAACCTTTTGCGTGGCGTAGGTTAGCGACTCTTCCTTACGCACAATTCCCATAGCCGTAACCACCACTTCTCCCAGCACCTTGCTGTCTTCTTTAAGGGTTACGTCTATTTGCGAGCGTCCGCCAGCTGCCAATTCCTGCGCCGTGTAGCCCACATAGCTGAACACCAACGTGGGATTGCTCTCGTTAGTTGTTAGGGTGTATTGGCCATCGATGTTGGTTATGGCTCCCTTGCCAGTTCCCTTCACCTGAACGCTCACGCCGATGAGCGGTTCGCCTTGTGCGTCTTTCACAACGCCTGTAATCGTTCGCGTGTTGGCCTGCACGCGTTGCAAGGCTGAGTTTTGAATTGTAGCAGTTGCGTTAAGCAGTGGGCTTTGCTTTGCGTTGGTCTTAACACTGGCTAGCATGCCCGCACTAGGAACGGCGGCCATGGACAATGCCAGAAGTGCCTTCAACAGCAAACCCTCTGTCTGTGCATTTGTTCTTTTCATACGTGTAGTAATCTTTTATAAAGCAGTTGTAACTTTAAATACTGGCAGCACTCTTTTAACGTGCCTTATAATAACAATACAACCAGCAATCAAATATTACTTATTCGCGTGCGTAAAATAAATAATTTTATTTTCAACGGGAGGTAAGGCTGTTCTTGGAACAATATGGGAAGACAAAATGGCGATAATTGCGTAATAGGGCATAATGAAGCGAAAAACATGAAGCGTCAAAAGCACTCGCTTTTGCAGCATTAACGTCTCTTACAGGCTGTACGGTGGTGATAAATGGATATAAATCAGCTATCTAGAAACTTATAAACTCGTGCCTTCCGCTTGCACTTCTGAACAAAAGCGCACATACATAGAAACCTCAATACTCAGAAACTTAAAACCTAAAAACTCAATGACCAAATATAGTATAAGGTACGCGCGCACGCGAGGGGGCAATGAAGTTTGCAAATTCCTATTTCGTGCTTTGACATAAATGCAAGTGTTCTTGACATAAGGACAAGTGTTTTTGACATAAGAACATAAGGAACATAAAGCGAATCAATGGGATTTTTTTAGTTAAGATAGCCAACATGTTAATAGGCGCAGCCCTTTTTTCCCCTTTTCACTTTTTCACCTTTACGAGGAAGTCGCCTTGTCTTTTAGTATTTCTACATAGTGAGAAGAGTTTATGTCATTGTGCTGTATAACCAAGATAATCACCACGATCATGTACGAAGTGGCAAACAAAGATACGATGAAATATGAAATTCTGCCCCATTTTGTCTGTGGCAAAACGCGGCTGTGTCTCAAAAAATGATCGGGCTGAAGTTATTCAATGCGGTTTTCACAAGCAGAAAGCCGCTTGTGAATGGCCCATTACTTCTGCGTTTCCATGATGTTGTCTCCGTTGGCCGTGAGCAGCATGGCCTGCAAGCGCTCGCGCTGATGGTCGTAAGCGTACGTGTTTTCCGCACCATTGCCTATGCGCGTGTATATGGCAGAATTACTTTTATCTAGTTTTCAGAAAGAAATTTAACATTATGAGTGCCCTTTTCGTTCACCAATCGCGCACCTTGCCGCAAAAAATCGATTCTCGCGAAGGTTGGCTTTGATGCAAAAAAGGGGTAGTTTGTGAATGCGGCAAAATGAATTTTTATTTAAAAGAACCGCCATTTGCACCAGTTTTGGGGCTATTTGCTGCTAAATGCAGTGCAATATGCTGCTAAACGCAGTGCATTTTGGTGCTAAATGCAAGGCATTTTGGTGCTAAACGCAAGGTAAAATACCGTTAAATGCAGTGCTAAATGCTGCTAAATGCGAGACAATAAGCATAAAAATCCACTGCAATGGTATAAACAAAACCTTTTCGAACCATTAAAAACATAGCTCGAAAGGGCAAAATGGCCGTTAAAAAGTAGGGTTTTAGGGGCTAAAAGTGGTTTTTGGGGCTGCAAAAATTACGAGTTGGCAACCAAACTAGAAAGGCAAAATGGTGCAAAATGCAGGT
>CAUPVH010000236.1:0-4040 GCA_963514635.1 uncultured Prevotella sp.
ACGCACCATCCAAGTACACGCCAACGGCTCAAAACCTTGCCGCGCGCGAAGCGTTTCAAGACCAAAAGTTTGGCGTGTTTCTGCATTGGGGACTGTACTCGATGATTGGTGAAAGCGAATGGGTGATGACCAATCGCAACATCAACTACAAGGAATACCCCAAGTTGGCGCAGACTTTCTACCCCTCAAACTTCAATGCCGACGAGTGGGTGGCTGCCATTAAGGCCGCAGGAGCCAAGTATGTAACCATCACCACGCGCCATCATGATGGCTTTTCGCTGTACAAAACAGCAACAAGCACGTACAATTCGGTGGACGGTTCGCCCTTTAAGCGCGACATTATCAAAGAAATGGCCGATGCCTGCGCCCGTCAAGGCATCAAGCTACACCTGTATTATTCGCACCTAGACTGGTATCGCACCGACTATCCCGTAGGAAGAACGGGCAAAGGAACGGGTAGACCCAAGGATGCAGCTAACTGGAAGAGCTACTACAACTTTATGAATACGCAGCTTACCGAGCTACTGACCAACTATGGCCCCGTTGGTGCCATTTGGTTTGATGGCTGGTGGGACCACGACAGCGACCCAACGCCCTTCGATTGGGAACTTCCGCAGCAGTATGCCATGATACATAAGCTGCAACCCCAATGCTTAATTGGCAACAATCACCATCAAGTACCCTTCGCTGGTGAGGACATTCAGATATTCGAACGCGACCTTCCTGGCGAGAATAAGGCAGGCCTTTCGGGTCAAAGCATTAGTCATCTGCCCTTAGAGTCGTGTCAAACCATCAACGAACATTGGGGTTATTCGCTTGTAGACAGCAACTATAAGTCGGGCAAAGAGCTGATACAAATGTTGGTTAGGGCTGCTGGTAAGAATGCCAACTTGCTGTTGAACGTTGGTCCGGAGCCAGGAGGCGAACTCCCTTCTCTGGCTGTGGCTCGTCTGAAAGAGATTGGTCAATGGCTATCTAAGTATGGCAACACCATCTATGGCACGCGTGGCGGACTGGTTGCACCGCATCATTGGGGCGTAAGTACGCAGCGTGGCAACAAACTTTACATACATATATTAGACTTGCAAGAGGCAGGTCTTTACCTGCCATTGGGCAAACGCATGCCAAAGTCGGCCACAGCGTTTGCCACTGGCAAGCGTGTTAACTTTACCAAGCATGCCGATGGCATCACCCTGCATTTGGATAAAGTGCCCACCGACATTGATTATGTGGTGGAGTTGACGATGTAAACGCACCATCTAAGCGCAGCAACACATCAGTACAAGGCACCTTGTACTCGCACTACAAGGCTCTTGTACTTGCGCTACAAGGTGCCTTGTACTGATGTTTGCATGCGCGTTACAGCAGGCAACCGCTTTACAAACGTCAATCTTTTTTACCATGACAAGATAAGATACCTAATCTATGACCTTTCTACCAGAAGAAAAACAACAAACAACAAAAGACGTACTGCGAAGAAACACGAAATACACCGACTTGCACTTCTATCAGAAGACGGATGCCATATTCCAGCTAACGTATATCTTCTGCAAGCGTTTCTTACCTAAGTATGGCGACCGCACCGTAGACCAAATGGTTCAGGCGGCGCGGTCGAGTAAGCAAAACATTGTCGAAGGAATTGAAGACGGCAACACTTCGACAGAGATGGAACTTAAATTGCTCAATGTGGCTCGTGGTTCACTTCGCGAGTTGCGCGAAGATTATGAAGATTTTGTGCATACGCGCGGCCTTACTTGTTGGGACAATGAGCATCCTCGCTACAACTCGATGCTCAATTTTTGCAGGGCAAACAACAAGGCAGAGTGCTATTTGCCTTACGCCAACAAATGGACGGCAGAGGAGTTCTGCAATACGCTGCTTACGCTTTGCCACATAACGGATAAGATGATGTGCAGTTATCTGAAAGTATTAGAGAAACGGTTTGTGGAACAGGGCGGCATAAAAGAACGTATGCACGCTGCTCGCACGGGGTATAGGCAGGCTCAAGACGATTTGTTGGAAAGGCTGAAAACGGAGAACGAACAGTTAAAGGCGGAAGTGCAAAGGCTGAAAGCAGAGTTGGAGAGGCGAGGGCTGGAAGAGTGAGGGGGTAGTTTTTTTGTTCTCCTAGGCATCCTAGTAGCCCTAGGTATCCTAGTAATCCTAGTAATCGTAGGCTTTCTAGACTTTCTAGGCATCCTAGTAGCCCTAGGTATCCTAGGCTTTCTAGGCATTCTAGTAATCCCAGTAATCCTAGTTATCCTAGGCATCCTAGTTGTTCTAGGCATCCTAGTTACCTTAGAAATATTATCCCCACACTTTGTATTCCCACAAATTTGCGTAACTTTGCACCACGAAAATTAGGGTATAACAATGAATAAGAAAATGATTGTGGGCATGGCCATTGCTGCCATGTCGCTAATGGGCAACAAAGCTTACGCCCAATTCGACTTTGGAAAGATACTGCAAAATGGTGCAGACATATTATCGAATGGCGGAACAACCGACGATTTGCTTTCGGGCATTACCTCCATCTTCTCTGATAAGAAAGTGGCTACCATCGATGATCTTGTTGGCGAGTGGACTTACACCGAACCCGCTGTGGTGTTTATGAGCGAGAACTTGCTGAAAAAGGCTGGCGGAAAGCTGGCATCGAGCGCCATAGAAAAGACCATTGAGACGCAACTTAACAAGGTGGGCATTACCAAAGGGGCAATGAAAATGACCTTTACACGCAACGGGCGCTTTACACAAACCATCGCCGGCCGACGTCTGCGCGGCACTTTTACCATCAAGGGTAAAGAAGTGGTGCTGAAATATGCAGGCGAAATAAAACAACTTGTTGGCACAACGCAGGTAGACGGCAACGACTTGCTCATCGTGATGGATGCCTCGAAGATGCTCACTTACCTCAAAGCTATTGGCAGTTTCAGTGGAAACGCCTCGCTGAAAACCGCCACTTCGCTGCTTGGAAGTATGGACGGCATGCTCTGCGGACTGCGTTTAAATCGTGTAAGCAAGTAAACAAGGAAACAAAAACGGAAAAATCACATGTCCGAAAGGTGCACTTTTAACGCCCATACGTTGCGTATTCCAAAGAAAAGGCGTAACTTTGCACCGCTTTTTGAGGCACATCAATCAAGAAATTGATATTTCGTGTGATGGCGAATTAAGCACAATTGTTTAATAACTTAATTTAGAGTAACACATTATGAGAGAAATTAATGTAGCAGGTAAGAGCAGAAGCAACCTGGGAAAGAAGGCTTCTAAGGAAATGAGAAAAGAAGGACTGATTCCTTGTAATCTTTATGGCGAGAAGAAGAACGCCGACGGTTTGCCCGAGGCTCTTTCGTTCGTTGTGCCTATGGCCGAACTTCGCAAGGTGGTTTATACGCCCCACATCTATGTGGTGAACCTCGATATTGATGGTCAGAAACACACTGCCATTATGAAGGAACTGCAATTCCACCCCGTAACGGATGCCCTGCTGCACGTAGACTTCTACGAAATCAACGAAGAAAAGAGCATCGCTATTGGTATTCCCGTTAACCTCGTGGGCTTGGCTCAGGGTGTTCGCGATGGTGGACGTCTTAGCCTTTCTATCCGTAAGTTGATGGTTAAGGCTCCTTACAAGCAAATTCCTGAAAAGCTAGACATTGACGTAACCGCACTGACCATCGGTAAGAGCATCAAGGCTGGCGAACTTTCGTTCGAAGGTTTGGAAGTGGTAACACCGAAAGATGTTATCGTTTGCACCGTTAAGATGACGCGTGCTGCCGCTGCTGCCGCTGCTGCCGCTGCCGCAGGTAAGTAAAAACGGTGGGTATTGAAAACCACTTTTCTGAATGGAGAAATATTTAATTGTAGGCTTGGGAAACCCCGGACGAGAATACGAGGCAACCCGTCACAATACAGGATTTATGATATTGGACGCTTTTGCAAAGGCGTCCAATATTGTTTTTGAGGATAAACGTTATGGCTTTGTTACCTCCACCATGGTGAAAGGTCGCAAGCTGTTTCTGCTTAAGCCGTCTACGTTC
>CAUPVH010000237.1:0-3965 GCA_963514635.1 uncultured Prevotella sp.
GACCACAGCAGCCACCATGATGACCATGTTCGTGACCTTCGCCATGATGATTGTGACCGCAACCGCAGCCGTGTTCGTGGCCATCGCCTTCTTCATCGCCATGATTGTGTCCGCAACCACAACCTCCGCAGCCGCCTTCGCCACTGATATGGTTCAGCATCTGCTGCACTTCTTCGTTCGTAGCCTCGCGGTTCTCAACGATTTCGCCCTTAAACAGCAAGTCAAGCCCTGCAAGCGGGTGGTTCAAGTCCATCTTCACGGTGTCTTCCGTCACATCAAGCACACGACCCATAAAGCGGTTTCCGTCTTCGTTTTGCAACGGAACAACGGCATCTTTGTAGATGTTGTCGTGATCGAAGTGGCCATTAATGGTGAATATCTCCTTGTTCAAGTCGAGAACACGCTCCTCAACACGCTCGCCATAAGCCTCTTCGCATTCAATGTTCAGCGTAAACTGCTCGCCCTTAGGCAAGTCTTCCACACCATTTTCAAAAGCATCGAGGGTGATGCCAAAGCCCGTAATAAACACAAAGGGGCGGTCGGCAGGAGCCTCTTCGATAAGTGTTTCCTTGCCATCGGCCAGCGAATAAAGCTTATAAGCCACAGCGATAAACTTGTTGTTTTCTTTTTCCATTGTCATATTTCGTTTTTATCTTTTCCTTGCAATAATGATGCCAACGCGCGTTATGCCACAATTAGCAACCCCACGCACGCAGCCTTACATGCAAAGTTACGAAAAACTTTCCGTATATATGGCCTATTCCACAAATTCCCTGCCACTTAACCCAATTGCGTTATCGCGTTGTTCTTTGTCGTTTTACCATCTTATTGGGCATCTTCTGCTTGCATTCTCAGTCACATAATCCACAAAGTCCCTCCCAAAGAATAAGCCAAATTTCCCAAAATAAAGTCTAAAACTCCATTAAAGTCAATTTTAATAATCCGCCACATGCAATCTCCATTATTTTCCGTAACTTTGCTTTCGTTAGGCCAACACGCACCATGAAAATGGCTGTTTCAGCCTTAGGCCTTGCCACTTTAACTTCAAAACACTGCAACGAACGATGAAAAAGATATTGACATGCGCCATATTCGCCCTCCTGTACGCGCTACATGCCAGCGCACAACGCCCTGCTTATGCCAAGATGTCGGGCGAATTGCGCCAGCTGTACGCAGAAAGCCAAGCCGAACGGCAGGCAAACACTCGTTCAACCCAGCCCGACAGCCGCTCCGTATGTGCCTTTGTGCGCATTGGCAGCCACGCCGAGGCGGTGTTTAAAGCCCACGCATGCACATCGTTAGCGCAGTTTGGCAACATCCACATCGTGAACATCCCCCTCAATCAGCTGGCCAAGTTGTCGCAATCCAAATGGGTTAGTCGCATCGAAATGGGCCACAGCAACAGCATATTGATGGACACCACGGCCAAAGTGCTAAACGCATGGCCCGCATATCAAAGCCAATCGTTGCCACAAGCCTACACGGGCAAGGGCGTGGTGGTGGGCATTCAAGACATCGGATTCGACCTTACGCACCCCAATTTCTGCGACTCTACAGGTCAAACTCTACGCATCAAGGCTCTATGGGACCAACTTTCAACCGATACCATCGGCACAACCCTACCCGTTGGGCGCGACTACACCACACCCAACGCCCTCCTCAGCCTGCGCCACACACGCGACGGCAAACAAGAAACGCATGGCACACACACCTTGGGCATTGCAGCAGGCAGTGGCTTTAAAAGCCCTTACCGCGGCATGGCATGGGAAAGCGACATCTGCCTAGTGGCAAACCTCACCAGCGAAAACAAAAACCTGGTGGACAAAAAAGACCTATATAAATATACCACAGCGACAGATGCGCTGGGCTTTAAATACATCTTCGACTATGCCAAACGCCACAACCAGCCCTGCGTAGCATCGTTTAGCGAGGGATCTAGCTTTCGTTTCGACAGCGACACGCAACTCTACCATGCCGTTTTAGACAGCCTTCAAGGTCCAGGGCGCATCATCGTGGCCTCGGCAGGCAATGAAGGCGGACGGGCTAGCTACCTTAGAAAACCACTGGGAACCGACTCGGCAGGCACATTCATCAAGGATTCTAACGGCCGAATAGGCGTCTCGGCCAAAAGCAAAGCGCATTTTCTGCTTAGATTGAGGTTTCATCGCGTGGGCACATTAACCACATACGACATCGACACGCGTGCATTAGTGGCCGCCAAAGACTCGCAACTGATAGACACACTTACCTTTGGAAAGCTGCAATACGAGATACAAGCGGCTGCCTACCAGCCCGACAACGAGGGCGCATTGGCCTACGAGATGTACTTGCGCACGCTGGGTTCTAGCACCTACGTGCCGCCAACGGCATTGGTATTAATTGGCGCAAATGCCGATGTGGAGCTGTTCCGAGGTGCAGGCAGATGGGAAACGAACAAGCTCGAGCCTGCGTTGTTGGGCGGCGACGACACCCACACCATCCTATCGCCAGCCAGCGCGCCTGCTGTTATTGCCGTTGGCGCAACCTCGTATCGCACACACATTACTAATTATAAGGGCGAAAAAAAGTATTCGTTGCAAGGAACAGGGGGCGAAAGAGCACCCTACTCTTCGAAAGGACCAACGGCAGACGGCCGCACAAAGCCCGATGTGATGGCTCCGGGCAGCAACATCATCTCGTCGTACAACAGCTTTTACATTGCCAATCATCCCAACAACAGCGACGTGCAATGGGATGTGGCGCACTTCCAACACAACGGACGCACCTATCCGTGGAACTGCAACACGGGTACTTCCATGTCTGCGCCAGCTGTTGCCGGTGCTATCGCCCTGTGGTTGCAAGCCAACCCAACGCTAACGGCCAGCGATGTGCGAAACATTGTGGCACAAACAGGCACGCAACACAACACCTCCCTACCGCATCCCAACAACCTTTATGGCTACGGACAAGTGGATGTTTATCGCGGCCTGCTCCACATCTTGGGCATTACCAAGGTGCAAGGCATCTACCAACACCAACCACAGGGCGTGCATATAACCCCAGCCGGCAACAACGAACTGCGCATAACCTTCGCCGACGAGCAACCGCACGCCTGCTCGCTGCGCCTTTATTCGCTATCGGGTTCATTAGTTCTAAGTAGGCCACGCACGCTGTTGGCCGCCGAATCCACCATACAACTAGAAACATTAGCAGCAGGCGTGTATGTAGTTCAGGTACATGCAGATAGCCCCAAACATAGCGGCAGCACGCTCGTTAGGTTCGTTGGGAAATAAACCAGCAATCCGTATCAGGTCTTGAAACAGCCCTTACGCAAAAAACCCTATTTCTAGGTATTGTGCCATTGTTTATTTGTACTAAACTTTGCAACCATAATAATAACACAACTAAAACTAAGAATTGAAATGAAAAAAACGGTGGTAGTATACGGTTCTTCAACAGGAACCTGCCAAAGCATCGCTGAAACGATTGCAAGCAAACTGGGCGTAGAAGCCCTAGACGTGGCTAACTTCAACGCAGACGTTGTTGCCGAGAACGAAAATTTGCTCATCGGAACCTCTACTTGGGGTGCTGGCGAACTGCAAGACGATTGGTACGACGGCGTGAAAGTGCTTAAAGAGGCCGACTTGGCCGGCAAAACAGTGGCCGTTTTCGGTTGCGGCGATGCCGAATCTTACTCTGATACCTTCTGCGGCGCAATGGCCGAGCTTTACAATGCAGCAAAAGACAGTGGCGCAAAGATGGTTGGCGAGGTGTCTACCGATGGCTATACCTTCGACGATAGCGAGGCTGTTGCCGACGGAAAGTTCGTGGGACTGGCTCTCGACGACGTAAACGAAGACGATAAGACCGAAGGTCGCATCGACGCATGGCTCGAAGAAATTAAGCCTGCATTGTAATTTCGATTGCAAAGAAATACTTTTGCATAGAGCAAAACCCCGACGGTGGGGCAGCAAACAGCCCCACCG
>CAUPVH010000238.1:0-3960 GCA_963514635.1 uncultured Prevotella sp.
CCAGACGTGCTCCAATCGGCGTTGCAATGCTCCACTTTGTAGGCATAACGTCGATATTCGTGCGTCAGGTCGTCGAAAGCGATGTTCACCGGCACGCCTTCTCCCAAGTCGATAACAGGCATTGAGAGCCAATTGTTGCCGGCCACCACCTGCAACGAGGCGATGTCGGGGTTTAAAATGCGGTTGCGCTGAGCCCTTCCTGCAAGCGAAAGCCATAGGCAGAGCATAAAAATGAGAAATCGTAATGGGCGCATAAGCGTGCGATAAAAGGTGTAAGGGGTTTAGGAGAAAGAAAAATCGGCAAGCCTAACACATGGGTTTAGGCTCGCCGATACCTATTCATTTCTATCGTTTTAGGCGTGTTATGCAAACATTTCTTGGCTACATAATGCCACAGAGCGTGCTTCCAAACGCGCCTTTACAATAGATTTATTCGCCTTGCAGGGCAGCAACGCCAGGCAGAACCTTACCTTCGATGGCTTCGAGCATGGCTCCACCACCCGTAGAAACGTAAGAAACCTTGTCGGCAAGACCAAACTTGTTAACCGCAGCAACCGAGTCGCCACCGCCTACAAGCGAGTATGCGCCGTTTTCTTGTGTTGCTTGGGCAACGTACTTGGCTATTTCGCCCGTTCCGTGAGCAAAGTTTTCAAACTCGAATACACCTACGGGACCGTTCCAAAGGATGGTTTTAGATTCGAGAATGATTTTCTTCCAGATTTCCAACGACTCTTCCGAGGCGTCCATGCCTTCCCATCCGTCGGGAATTTGGTCGATGGGTACAATCTTACGATTGGCGTTATTGTCGAACTTATCGGCTGCAACGGTAGCCACCGACAAGCTTAGGTTAACGCCTTTTTCTTTTGCAGCTGCGATAACGTTCAGTGCTTCGGGCATCAAGTCGTCCTCGTGTAGCGATTCTCCAATCTGTCCGCCCTGTGCCTTAACGAAGGTATAACCCATGCCGCCGCCAATGATAAGGTTGTCTACCTTGTCGAGCAAGTTCTTAATTACGGCCAACTTAGAGCTTACTTTCGAACCACCGATGATGGCGGTGAAGGGGTGTTGCGCATTCTTCAACACGTTGTCGATGGCTGTTACCTCTTTTTCCATCAAGTAGCCCAACATCTTCGAGTCGACATCGAAGTAATCGGCGATGACAGCAGTCGAGGCATGACGGCGGTGAGCCGTACCGAAAGCATCGTTAACATATACATCGGCATACGAGGCCAACTTCTTGGCGAAGTCTTTTTGCTTAGCCTTCATTTCCTTCTTTGCCTCATCAAAAGCGGGGTCGGCCTTGTCAATGCCCACGGGTTTGCCCTCTTCTTCGGGGTAGAAGCGTAGGTTTTCTAGCAGCAGAGCCTCGCCCATCTTGAGGTTAGCGGCTGCATCGGTAGCGTTGGCGCAATCGTCGGCGAACTTTACGGGTACACCCAAGCGTTCTGAAACCTTGTTAACGATTTGCGAAAGCGACAATTTGGGGTTCACCTTGCCTTTGGGTTTGCCCATGTGGCTCATCATAATAACGGCACCGCCGTCGGCCAATATCTTCTTCAAAGTGGGAAGAGCACCGCGAATACGGGTGTCGTCGGTGATGTTTCCGTTCTCGTCCAATGGCACATTAAAGTCCACACGTACAATTGCCTTTTTACCGGCAAAGTTGAATTGTTCGATTTTCATCTTTATTAATGTTATGAATATTTTGTTTTATGCCTGAATTGACAAGCACAAAGTTAGTGATTTATCTTGATATACAGCTTTTTTTGATAGGAAAATCGCCTTTTAGCTTACAAGATACAGCTTTATTTGCACCACAAAAACGTAATTTGCAATGCACACTTGTCAAACGCATTCGCCAAGCAGACAAGCTAAACTACACCGTCCCACGTGCAGACCATACACGCTGAACGCAGGGAACTACGTTGTGGCTCACGCGATGTTCCCTTTCTTTTATGCCGTCCGTTTCCGCTTTGCTCCGCTACATCTCTTGTCCGCCATACACGTTATACGATACCTTTTGGACATCCCACTTGTCCTTTGCCTTCGTTTCACCCTTGGGATAACCAATAACAATCATGCTTAGAGGCACCATCGTTTCGGGCAATTTCAGCACTTTGCTCATTTCAGAACTACGTTCTTCTAGGGGATAAGCACCTGTCCACACAGCTCCAAGCCCCATAGCATGGGCTGCAAGCAAGATGTTTTCGGTGGCAGCAGCGCAGTCTTGAACCCAAAACTCGTGCCCTGGCCCCTCAATGGCCTTGGTCATGTCGCCACAAACCACGATGGCAAGGGGCGCATTTTTGGTGAATCCGGCTTGGGCGTTGGTCTCGGCAAGAGCCGCTAACAACTTCTTTTCGGTAACCACCACGAAGTGCCACGGCTGCTTATTCACAGCCGTAGGCGCCGCCATACCAGCGCGGAGCAACTTTTCCACCTTGTCTTTCTCCACGGCTTTGTCTTGGTATGAACGAACAGATGCGCGCGAAAGGATGTTGTTGTACACCACTTCATCGCTAACAGTGCCTTGCGAACCAGCACCACCGCTCATAGCTAGCTTGGCGCAAAGAAACACTAAGGCCAAGGCCAGCACCACATTGAGTATTGTTGAAATCTTCATATCATTTGTTTCTTTACTTTGATGTACTTGAATATTGGCTGTACTTGAAGAGCGAACCCGTTGGGCATACGAAGCGACAATAAGGCCTGGGCATTATCATCGACAACAAGACGAAGGCTAAGGCTATGACAATGACCACCCAAGAGGCCGACCCGAAGATGAATGCAGAGAAGGGTTCGTAGTCTATCCAATCGAACCACACGCCTGTCCACAAACAAAACATCAGCACGGCCCAAAGTATTTGCCTGAACAGGTCTAGGCGTTTCGTAGTCTTGGGCCTCATCCTTATCTTGTAACGCACGCACTTGCCTGCTAGTTCTTGCAACGAGCCATAGGGGCACACGTTGGTGCAATAGTACGATTTCTTACCAAAAAGCGGATAAACAAAAGCCGTGACAAGCATCACAACAGGAACGAGCAGAGCAAGAACGTTCATGCCGTTAGACATGTAGCCCACCATTGAGGTGTAATTGAGGAACGTACCGCACCAAAAGCCAAGTATTGCCACATTCAACACATGCTGCACAAGTCGGTAACGCCTATTCTTAATAAAGAGCGGAAGTATGGCAGCCATCAATGCAACGACCAATGCGGCAAGCGATTTGGCAGAAAGGTCTAACTTAGACCAAATGTTGGCGTCGGCCTTTGCCTTGGCCGCATACAGCAATCCCCTACGCATGTTCTCTACAATGGCTTTAGAAGTGAACGTTGCACCCGACACTGCATCCACCTGCATGCGTTGTGCCTCATCAATAGATTTACCGTTCCACTTGGTGAGCAGCTGCGAAGCCTCTTCAAAAAACTCAGGCGTTTCGGCATTGTCCAGTGCCTTTACACCAACCACATGGTCGTCTTTCAACGATATTTCCAAAGGCACCGTTCCGCTATAACCCACTACATCTTTGCCTAGGGCAGTGGTATTAACAACCACCGTGCCGTCGTCCAACGTCCTTATCGTGTCTTCGCCGGCTGCAATTGCCTTTCCCTTCTGCAACAGGTCGTGTCCTTGTATCTTACCATCCCTGCGAATGCTCACGCCAAGCACAAGCAAAAAACAGGTGATAAGACTTAGCAGTTGTTGCCATTTGGCTGATTTACTCATTATATATATGTTGTGTTTGTTATCTTCGTTTTCGCGAAAATCACGCGCCGAGCTACGCTTCCGCAAACATCGGCATTACGATTGGTATGTGGTGTTGTCTTCTATTCCGGCCTCGCGCAAAGCCTCCTTACGCTCAACACAAGTGCCGCAAGTGCCACAATGCACGTGGCCACCCTTATAACACGACCACGTTTCGGCATAATCTATGCCCAAAACCCTGCCGCGGCGCGCAATG
>CAUPVH010000239.1:0-3957 GCA_963514635.1 uncultured Prevotella sp.
AACCGTTGTTAATAGAGTCATATTCTTCTTTCAACACATCCTGTCCGAGTATGTTAAACAGTCTGTATTTCTCTGTCTCGGTCTTTTGGACGTCGTAAAACCTTTTTTTATTGAAACATTGAAAGTCGTAAGACTTGGCATCGTCATATTCCTTCCCTGCCATTGTCAGCTCTCCGGGATAAAGGTTACTATAAAGCTTGAACACCAATCCGCCCTTTGGACTAGGAAATACCATATATGTAATGCGTCTGTCGTAGAGTAAGAATATTTTTTTGCCTCCTCTGATTTCCAAAATCAGTGGTACGAAGTGCTCCGAACGAGTGGAACGCCAAGTAACAACAGAGTCGGGGATGTGGCTTGATAAGGAGCAGCCGTAATTTGTTCTCCTCCCATCCATATAAACAAGTTGTTGCATGACGGCAAGGTCTTGCCTTAGAAACTTCAACACATAAGTGGATTTGTCTGTCTCACGTTTCCATTTACCGCTGTCATTCACGTTGAAGGCCTTACCTACGTATGAATCCAAAGCAATTACATGTAAGTCTTTTGCCTCGATAAATCTTTTCTCTGGCTTAACGATGTCTTTTCTGTTCAGTGTGTCTTTGTGTGGATTTATGTTCCACCCTATCAACATTATGTTGGGAGATTTGTCCTGTCCTGTCTTCTCTTTGACTTGTAGGCTTTGCCTTGTGTATTGGTTCGGCCGAATCTTGGTGTACACTTCGATGTCATAGCCAAAGCGATCAAAGCTAATGGCATCTGCGTCGGGCAACGAGATGGATTGTTGCGCATATAGGCTTGTTGCATGATAGCAGCAGAGCATTATGAGGACTAATAGCTTTTTCATAAGCACTTTCTTATTCGTGATATGTACAAGGTGTTTCGGGATATGGCATAAAGAGCATTGGGCCTGCGGCTTGCCTTGTTCAAAATTCGGGAAACCAGCCTTATTTTAAATGGTAATCTCAATGAGATTGCCCTCAAATCCCACAATACAACTTTCATAATAGCCGTCGCCTGTGGTTCGCGGACCGTCAAACACCTCGAACCCATTGTCTTTTAGTTGAGCCGTTAGCGCGTCTACCCGCTCTTTACTGCCAACGCTGAACGACAGATGAGCGAACCCCGTTCTGTTAGGTTCTTTCTTTCGGTCTACGATTTCTGGCTTAGTCATTAACTCCAAGCGCGTGTTGTCGTCGAATGAAAGGAAGAAAGAGTGGAAACCCGTGCGCTTGTTGTGGTAGCCTTCGTTGCTCTTTGCCCCGAAGTAAGTTACGAAAAAGTTGCGTGCGCCTTCTAAGTCGCAAACGTAAATGGCTATGTGGTCTATCTTCATCTGTTCGTTTGTTGAGCATATATTATTTACGCGGAGTAATGGTTGTTTGCCTAACTTGCTACACCCTGTGGGTGTTTAAAGACGTGACATATAGGGATGCGCGTACGCTGTTGAGCATGGCAGAACGCTGACATCGCCTACACGACGGAACCTTAGCACTAGTGGCTGAGGTGGTTTTCGCCCCACTTTGGACCCTTTATAGCCGCAAGAGTGGGGCGAAAGGGGTGTTATTTCATCTTTGTTTCCATAAATTCTTTCAGTATGTCGCAGTGTATAATGTAGACGGCCTGTGTTTTCGAGCTCTTCACATACTTGGCCAACTTGGTGTAATTGGTGTTAATGGCGGTTTCGTTTTCTAGACCTTCAAACCAAGAACCGGGTCCTAGCAGTCGCGGTAAGGTGGCGATGGCGTATGAAACGTAGGCCATAGCAAAGAGCGATGGCAGCTTTAACTCGCCTTTTCGGCTGTTAGCACCTTGTTTAAGGAGGGTAAGAGCCTGTTCGGGGAAGTTCATTTCGTACTTTTCCGGCTCGTCGTAACGGCTGTAACTGTCGCGTGTTAGATACCAACAGTCGCCATATATGGATGCTTGGAAGTAGTGCGAGGCTAGTGTATAGGCTATTTCGGCCTGCACATCCTTGTTGCGGGCGAGGCGATATTGGCTTTGAAGTTGCAGCATGTCGCGGCAGAATTTCAGCCTGGGATGCACTGTGAGCCTTTTGTTTTTCTCGCTTTCCGAGGGTTCAGACCTACGTGTAAACCAGCGGCTGAGGGTGTAATCGGTGCCCGCGACGTATTCTACATAGTAACATGTGTTGACATAATCGAGGCTAATCTTCTCTAAATACGGAATGGCCTCTGCAAAATTGCCTTCTCGCAAGTAGGCTTTACCGATGTAGCTGTTGAAGTAGTCGGCATTTTTGGATGCCTTTTCTAGTGCAAAACGTTGCAGCGGGTCGGCAGGCGACGAGCTTAAATAATGGTAATAAGCCAGCATTTCCTTGGAAGTGAGCGTGTCTAGTCCTACCTTGTACTCCCACGAACTAGGGAAATCGGCATGTCCTTCTGGCTCGCTTTGCAGGGCAATGCCCATTACGGCGTCTATCATACCCAGTAGTGCGAGGGTATGATTGTTGTTGTTCGCCTTTTGGTAGCGCGGTATAAGGTGGTTGTACACCACGTTTTCTAGGGCCGTAGCGTGGTAATAGTCGTATCTGGAAACATCGTTGGATGGTTTTCGTTCAGCTGCTCGGCTAAGCAGCCATTTTATTTCGCCCACAGCATAGGCAGAATAGGCCTCGCCCAAAGGTTCGGTATGTGTCGAAGCAAGTAGGGCGATGCACCGCGCACAGTCTTTCGCACGCTTCGTACCACTAAGTTGTTGCGCCTCCTTGGCATACTTTTGTGCTGCTTTGTAGTTGGTTAATTCAAACAGCACCATAGCTTGTGCTGCCTTCCACATGGCTTTGTTGCGTACGTTTTCGTTGTGCAACACGTCTGTTTGTATGAAGTTGATGAAGTCTTCTGCCCCTGCCTTTGCGTCGGGTTCTATTAGGTCGGCCTTTAACGAGTTTTCGTAATGGTAGTCCCATCCATATCCGCCGTTTACGTAATATTGAAGTAGGTAGACTAGGGTGGGCGAGTTGGGGTCTTCTTTGTATATGCGCTTGATGCCAGCAGGGTTTCGATAGTTGCGCATGGCCCATTCCAAGCTTTCCCAGTCGCCTTGATTCATATAGATGTCGCATGCCTTTCGCCATTGTCCTAAGTTAAGTATGGCGTTGGCGTAAAGGCTGTGCATCATGTCTTTGAACACGCTTTCGGGGAATTTAGATGCCGTGAGTACCCAGAAATCTTGGTTGGCGCGATAGTCTTTGAGCACAAGGTTGGTGCGCATATATAATAAGGAGAACTGCGCCTTTAAGCGTTGGCCACCATAGGCTTTGGCCGTTCGTTGCATGGCGAGTAGCGTTTTGCGGCGTTGGGCCAGCTGTTGTGCCGTGGGATAGGTCCAACTGTCTTTCAGTTCCTCGCAAATCTTGTTGTATTTAAGTGTCTGGCGGAGATAGAGCAGCATCTCTTCGTCGTGCTTTTTCTTGGCGGCGGCAAACAGACGGGCGCAGCTGTTCTCGAAGTAATAATCACAAGCGTTACGGTATCCTTTGCTCCATTCTTCGCTAAGGGGTGTTCGGTCGCCCGTGTACTTGGCCCAAAAAAGTGACAATCTTTCGGCGCTCACAAGCTCGTAGTCGTGAGAATAGACGTCGAAGAAGTTTCCTTCGTGCCAACCCGAACCGTCGGCGCATGCCCATGTTTTGCTGGTAAACAACGATATGCAGGCAAGTAGGCTAAGGGTTATAAATCTTTTCATAATCGTTTGATGAATATTTTGTTAGATTGCGGTTGTTAATGTCGTAAAGAATAATCTCGTTGTGCACGTCGGTACGATGTTTGTTTATCAGTTGTTGCACGCTTTGCAGGTCGGCAAGGGTGGTTTCGCGCACGGCGATCGAGTCGGTCGTCAGCACGGGATATTCGTCTTTGGTATGTATTATCCCTACGAATTTGCTGCTACGAAACAGCGCGCGAACCCTAAACAGCGGATAAGCGGCATTGAGCG
>CAUPVH010000240.1:0-3952 GCA_963514635.1 uncultured Prevotella sp.
CTTAATGTGCGAGCGTTGCTAACAAACTCATCGTAGGCGAATGTTGGTTTGGCGCCCGTCCACATCTTGGTGGCCATCGTTTGCAGTGCAGGCAGCACGCGATAATGCACATCCTTGTCGCTGATGCCATTGCCCACGATGTCGTTCCACACGGCAAACGCGCCGCCCTCTATTTGTTTATGGCGTTCGGCAAACTTCATGCCGTTGATGTTGGCAGGTGTCCATTCGTTGTAAAGTTTCTTCGTGTTGAGGTAATCGAAGTAATAGCCGGCCTTCGGCACGATGTAAACCTGACCATCGGGGATGCTCACAAGGTTATATCCCAACTTCATCATCTCGTCGGGCTTGGAGTAATCGTTAGACCACGAGAACATCAACACATCCTTCACCTTGATGGGTGTTGTGCCTTTGGCGTGCGTCTGTTGCCCCCACACCACCGCCTTGCGGTTGTACTTTTCCACCAAACGGATATAATGGTCGGTGAAAGCACGGAACTTCTCCACCACATTTTGGTCTTTGTTCGAGTATTCGTCGGTTCCCACATGCACGTATTTACCGCGGAACACGGGGTTTTTGCCTTCGAGATATTCAGTAAAGAGCGAGTCGCAGAAGGTAATGGTGTTAGGGTTGAGCAGGTCGAGATGGTCGGGCGGATAATCCTTGCTCACCAAGTCGGGGCGAAAACGCGTCAAAGCCAAGCAGTGTGCAGGCACATCAATCTCGGGAAGTATTTCAACGCCCACGCTGTCGGCCAGCTCTTGCAGGGCGATAAAGTCTTTTTTTGTGTAATGTCCATCGCGAGCCGTGAGGCCAGGAAACCAATTACTCTCCATGCGGAAAGCAGCAGGCGTGCGGCTCCAATCGCCATTATAGAACCAATGGAAGGCGTTGTCGTTGAGGTGAATGTGAAAAACATTCATCTTATAATAGGCCATCATGCGCACATATTGGCGGAGCATGGGCATGGAGAAGAACTTTCGGCCGCAGTCGAGCATAAAGCCGCGGAACGGATAATCGGGCGCCTCGCTGATAAAGCCACAGGGCAAAGCGCGCGTTTCCGATTGTTCGGCCAGTTGCAGCAGGGTTCGGGTGCCCCAATAAAGTCCTTTTCGGTTGGCGGCGGCGATGGTAGCCTGAGCGTTTATCGTCATGGTGTAACCCTCTTCGCCCAACGTCTTGGGAGCTTTAAGGCTCAATACGATGTCGCCTTTCTGCGCCTTACCTTGGGCAAGGGTAAGTGCCTTGCCGAACATCTGCCGATAATCGTCGGCCAGTTGCTGTGCAATTCCTCTTTCTTCTGCACCATTGCACACGATGCGACCCGAAAGAACGAGCGTTCCTTCTGCCCCCTTCCACTCCTTAACCTCTGGAATGGTGAACGGCTTTTTGTTGATGGCGAATGTGGATAAGGCCGTATTTGCCGTTAGGAGTAATAGTAGTAAAAGTTTCTTTTTCATTATGTATTTGTGCTTTGCCCCAAAGGCCATGCGGCTACTTGTTGCCCTTATGCTGTGGCCAAGTAGATGCTTGCTGAATATTCTGTTGTGGCAAAGATACAGCTTTTTCTCGTATCGCCCTCTGTTTTGCGGCAAATTTAAACCTTAGGCAGATAAAATGCAGATGCAGGCGAAGAATAGATGCTATAAGCCCGAATTGGTTCTCAATTCCAGGTAGTTGTTTGATAAAATTAACTTCGCCTGCTACCCCATTCTAGACAGGACATAGTCCTTACTTACTTGACTTTTGTGAACTTTTAGACTTTACAGGCTATTAGTGTTTAAATTTCTCTGCGTAGCGTTTCCCATTCGCATTGATATATAACACATAACGTCCTCGTGGGAGCGTACCATACCCTATCTCTTGTACATGTGTTTTGCCTGGTACGTCCTTTCGTTCTGAAGTTTTGTAAACAATGCCAGCATTATCCGAGAGGATAAGCCGAACGTGGGTTTCTCGCTCCAAATTGTAAGTCAGGCGTATCGTTTTGCGTTCACTGTCTACCGAAACCTTATAGTCAAGATCCTTATCGTTATCTGCGAGTGCGTTGCCATTGACCTCTTGTTGGGTTACAGCCTTACGGATAAGCGTATTTGGATTGTCATCGGACAGACATTCCTGTTCGCGAGGCGAATAATAAAATGCTGTGGTAAACAAAGGTGCTTGGCTCTGCGTGCCACCCGTAACGTAAGCTTCTAGTATAGGATAACGCCACCCCGCCACATACCAGCGATAAACGTTTTCGACAAGCACGCCCTTGTTGTTGGCCAGATGCCAGCGGATGCTGTCGGGTGTAAAGTGTGGCAGGCTATCGCCGGGCATTCTCGCTGGACTATTGAGCGTGCAGACCTGTCGTTGAGTATGCAGGCGCAACACGTTGCGTAGTGTGTCGCCTTCTGGCAATACCATTGTTCGGCACAGCTTTGCCCACGTTTTATAATCACCCAGTTTCCTCACGTTCCACCGTTCGCCATATAGTCCACAGCCATGATACAGTCCCGAAAGGCTGTCGCCAGCGTGCATGGGGAACTTTAACCACAGCTCGGGTAGGTCGTAATCTATCTTTGCCAAATGGTTTTCAAACCCCATAATAAGCAAGCTGTCGCCCTTGTGTTCGAAGAAATAGCGTGTGCCATGCTCCAATCGGCTAATCACGTCATTGTTTGGGCCTTTTTCATAACGGCAGGTATAGCGATCGTTAGCCACCTGCGTTCGGCTTAGGTCACAAAGGCTATCGTTGATAAGGCACGCTACATCGCCCACCAACAATTGTCTTCCCATCATCCTATCGTCCGCGCGATAGGCGTTGCGCATCTTCTCTACCGCATTAAATCTTTGGGCATGCGCTATCATCCCATAGGCGAACACCATGGTCATTGCCAAGGCAACGCGCATAAATCGTTGTTTGTTCATAAATCTAGTTCTAAATTTGCATTTATTCCTTTTCCATATCTTTGCAATATTTCTTGCTTTCTCCATTCCATTTGGATCTAAAAAACTGATAGGATTATTATCGCAATACGCATAAGGAGTACTCTCGGGATGCTTTCCCGCCATCGGGTCTACGCTTGTCCATCGTCCCAGTGCAGCATCATATTGTCGTGCGCCATAGTCGTAAGTGTTAAGGCCATGAAACTCGCCGAACTCTTTGCCGTTGTACTTGTAGAGCTGTTGGCTTTCGTTGGTGCCAAGGGCATGGATAGGCGTGCCGAAAGGATAGTAGGCGTTTACCTGCTTCACCTCGCCCGTCTCCGAAACCACCTCGCGAACGTTGCCCAGGTGGTCGCGGTTGAAATACCGAAATCGCAGAGAAAATATCGTGGGTCCTTTCTTTCCTCCGCCCAAGTCGTCTGGCCATCTACCACCAAAGGGTGGCTTCCACGGCTTAACTATCGGCATGTTATAACCAGAGCCGGGCATGTCGACGGCAACAAGCTCTACATATCCTCCATCGAACAGTACTTTGGAGAAACTGCCGTTGTTAAACACGGCGTTGCCACCCAGGCGATAGTCGGTGGAGTCTACGGCCAGGTATCGTTTCTCGATGTCGGCATACACCTGCCCCATCTCCACGTGTGTGTTCGCCACCGCCGTATAATGTATGGCGCGGAGTTTCTCGCCTGCGGCCGAATAAACATACTTGGTTACGTTGCCGTTGGCAAACTGTATGCGCTGGGGGTTGTTGTGCAGGTCGTAGCCGTTGTGGGTAATATTGCGTGTTATCATTCTAATCGTCCTTTGTCGCATCCTTACTTATTTTTTCTTAATCGGAATTTCCTGCCCGCTTATCCTCTGCAACAAATAGTCGAACTTTGAACCCTCAAAGCCTTTCCTTTTATCAGCTTCATAAGGAAAAACAAGCCTCCTGGGAAATTTGCACCGAATAGCCTCTCTTTCTTTTCGCTAAATATCTTACGTGCCAACTTTAATTGGTCCTCACTCGATAGTCCTATGT
>CAUPVH010000241.1:0-3946 GCA_963514635.1 uncultured Prevotella sp.
GTCTTCGTCGGCCAAGTGCGAGTTTGTTCCTTCCAAATGCAGCACTTCGAGCAAGGCTTTAAGCTTGTATTGTTTTAGTCCAGGTTGGAGCAACCGAATGATTTTGAGCGAATCGAAGTATGTGGGATGGGTGGCGTGCAGGTCTATCGAGGGGCAATAGCGTTGCAAATTAAAGCGGAGAATGTTGTAATCGAAGTCGGCATTGTGAGCCAACAGCATGCTGTTGCCCACATATTGCATAAAGCTTTGCAGGGCCTGTGCGGCAGGCAGACAGGTGTTGTGCTGCAATTCGGCCACAATGGGGTTGGGAATGTCGCCAAGCATGGCAGGAACGGGGCGTTCTGTCTTGATGAAAACGTTGAAAGCCGACCCCTCCACCACGCATCCTGCACGCATTTTCACGGCCGCAATCTGCACGATGTCGTCTTCAAAGACGTTCAGACCCGTGGTTTCGGTGTCGAAAACCACTATCTCTTCGGTCTCGAAACAATGGGCGAAACGCTCGATATAACTAGATTTGTCGGCCGAAAGCAGGTCGGTTGGCAGCATGGCACAGCGCAAAAGGGCTTGCACAAAGTTGCGTGCGGCAGCGTTACCTTCGAATACACGCAAGCCTTTTAGCAGCCTAGCCCAAGCTATAAAGTTGTGAGCGTTGGCCAATATGTTAAGGTGGGCGAAGAGTAGCTTTATCTCTGGCGAGGCGAAGAGGTCTTGCCCCGACACCTTGAAATGGCTCAAACCCTGCGCATGAAGTGCGCGACTAAGGTCGTCGGCATCGCGATTGGCGTTTACAATGATGGCCGTTGTTTCGTTAGGACTTTGTGTTTGCAGGTTTCCTGCCAGCCGTGCAACGTCCTTATACTCGGTGTCCAACACGTTACTGCTCACCACTTGCAGTTCGTTTCCTGTGCCCATATCGCTGTTGTCGGCCTCGGGCAGCAGTCGTTCGTCGATGTTGAGCATGGCTTTGGCGTAGGTGTTGAACACGTTGAGCAAGTATTTTGGCGAACGATGGTTAACAGAAAGGTGGTGAACATTGGTTCCGCAACGCTGCCTAAGTTGGTTAAGCGTGTCGAGTTTCGCCCCCATAAAGGAGAAAATGGCCTGTTGTTCGTCGCCCAGAAACATCACCGTGGGGTTTTCTTTGGCCGTTAGCGCATCGACAATGGCTAGTTGCAGGGGGTTAAGGTCTTGCACTTCGTCTACCTGCAACCAAGCATATCGCCGATAAACGCCCGCTACATCGGCCACTAGTGCATCATAAGTAAGGAGCAAAAGGTCTTCAAAATCAACCAGTTTGTTCTCTCGTTTGTAGTCTTCGTATTGCTTGGCGAACTTCATTTTGCGCAAAAGGGCCACCACAAGACAAAGTGCCGCGTAGTCTATCTGTGCGCCCTGCAACATGGTTTCGTAGGTGGAGGCGTGCAGGTATATGTCGGTCATGGCCTGCGGTGTGAAGTCTATGCGGTTCAGTTCGCACAACTTGCGCATGGCATGCACGTCTTCGGCCGACAAGCAGTCGGCGTGTAGGCGCAAGTTTTTGGGATGTGCTTGCGCAATTTGGTGCATCAGGTGCGACAAGAAGATAATTTCAAAGTAGTCGCGCCGGCGTTTAAAGCTTTCGGCCACCTTCATTTCGTCTTCCTCGGTGTAGCGCGCAAGGATGCTCAGGGCATCGTCGTCGTCGATAACCGACGTCTCGGCGGCAATCAATCCGTTGTCGTATAGAAAGCGCGAACAAAAGCGATGCACGTTGCCTACGTACACTTCGGCCGCCGCAACATCGTCGATGTTGGCCTTTATGCGTTCTACCATACCGCGTGCAGCACGGTTTGTGAAGGTAAGACACAGCATGTCGGCGTAGTTCACTCCGTTTTTACGAGCCAAGCGCACGCGTTCGGTAAGTATCTGTGTTTTTCCGCACCCTGGCGGAGCCAACACAAGGTGAATGCCTTGTTGCAAGTTTATCACCCGTTGTTGGCTTTCGTCGGGTTGCCAAGCTTGTGTGGTATTGGACATATTCGTTGATTGGAGGGGGCGAAGAGGGGTTAACGAGCGAAAGAAATGGTGCCGAAGAAGGGCGGACAATGGAAGTCGGGCTTGGGCAAAGCAATGGGGTTCCACGATAAGAAGTGGGGCTTTTGCGTCTTATCGCCACATTTATAGAAGTTGGCACGCATGCTGTTGCCCTGCAATTGCAAGTTGGGGTGGTGCATAAAAAGGCTTGTGGGAATGACCAAGGCCATCTGCCACCGGCATCGCCCCACCCTTTCGTCGAATGGGTGACGACCTAACGACGACCATCGGCCAACCTTTTGCAACACGTCTGCGGGCAAATGCTGCCGCCCTTCGCGGCCAGGACCGAAACCAACAAGGAGCGTTCCTGCGCAATTACACTCGATATTGTAATACGTTCCATCGTCGGTAGGACTGACAAAGAACTCACAACACGAGTCTTCCCACACGCGTCCGTTGTCTTCGGGGGCAACGGCACGCACGCTATCTTCTTCTACTTGGAAGTTTAGCAGTATCTTATCGCCGGCATAAGCCATGCGAAACGCCACATTGGGCTTGCAAGGAAAGGCCTCTGCCCAATTAACATTGTCGATGGTTTCAAAGGGAATTTCGGCCTTATCGAGCAGCGATGGCACGTTTTCGGCCTTTACGTCGCTGGCAGAAATGGACTTTACAAGATAGTTATTCATGCTTTGGAAATTGGTGTTAGGGTGTAATTGGCCACGGCCGAGCAGGGATGCAGCCCTTTGGTTGCATCCCTATCCTGGCCTTAGCCACAATGATTTAGCATTCGGCAATAAAGCGTTGCATCTCTTCTTCGTGCGAACAAACGCTGTTGAACAGTGCCAACTGGTTCTTAGCACGGTAGAGATTGTGTTCGGGATACTTTATTTTGTAGTACTCGTCGCCGTTGATATAATCGGTAAGGAAACGCACACACTGCATAAAGGGGAAGAGTTTGGCTGCGAAAGGCAAGTTTTCGCGTTCGATGGGTGTGAGGAATGCGCCTGCCGAAGTTAAGTAACCCTTGGTGAAAGCCTTAAAGATAGGCATATTAAAGCCCACGTTAGCGAGGTTGGGATCGTCTTCGGCGGTGAAGTTTGCGCCAGTGCGTAGGAAGTCGCCATAATCAGAAAACACAAAGCTTGGCATCACCGTGTCGAGGTCGATAACGCAAAGAATATGGCCATCGGCATCAAACATCATGTTGTTTACCTTGGTATCGCAGTGGCAAATGCGCTTAGGCAGCTTGCCTTCGCGGTAAAGCTGTTCGGCTTTGCACATCTCTTCCATGTTGCCATTAAGCTCCTCAACGATGTCTTTCACCACAGAAAGGCGCTTAACGGGGTCTTTCTGCACGGCCTCTTTCAGCTGTCGGGCACGCAATTCCATGTTGTGGAAATCGGGAATTGTTTCTCCCAACTGCGTGGGGAGGTCTACAAGGGCGGCCTCGAACTGTCCGAAAGCCAAACCAGCGGCATGCGAATATTCTTCGTTCACCGTCTCATAGGTATAGGCATCGGGTATAAACAGCATCATGCGCCAATAAGTATCGTCGGTTTCGCGCCAGTAAGTCTTGCCCGTTTCGGCCTTGATGAAGGTCAGCACACGGCGGTCTATGTCGGCTGTAGCCTGCTCTTCCAATTTCTTTCGCAAGTGCGCGGTAACGGATTCGATGTTTCGTTGCAGCAATTCCACATCTTTAAAGATGGCATTGTTGATGCGTTGCAACACGTAACAGGGGGCGTTCGGTTCGTTCATCGTCACCTTATAGGTGTCGTTAATCAGTCCGTTTCCCAGTGGTTTCACGCTCTTAACGGTGCCGTTCACGTCGAAATGCGACACCAGTTGGAGCAAATTCTTTTCTTCCATGATGATAATATGATCGTTTAGATTAGGCAAAATCCCCATTGGGTTTACGCTTAAATAC
>CAUPVH010000242.1:0-3940 GCA_963514635.1 uncultured Prevotella sp.
AACCTTTTCCTGTTGGTCGAACTCGTGAACAACACCAATGAGCGGTACCATAATTTCGGGACGTGGGTCGTATCCTTCCTTCTTCAACTGGATGGCTGCACCAAGAATGGCGCGTGTTTGCATGGCCGTGATTTCGGGATAGGTGTTACCCAGACGGCAACCACGATGTCCCAGCATGGGGTTATGCTCGCTTAGCGAGTTTACGCGGCGTTGAATTTCTTGTACAGAGATACCCATTTCGGCTGCCATTACTTGCTGACCTTCCAAGTCGTGTGGCACAAATTCGTGCAAAGGTGGGTCGAGTAGGCGCACGTTTACGGGGTATCCGTTCATCGATTTGAGTATGCCGTAGAAGTCTTGGCGTTGGAAAGGCAGCAGTTTTGTCAGTGCTTTCTCACGTCCCTCCGTGCTGTCGGCCAGTATCATCTCGCGCATGGCCTTGATTTTCTCGTTCTCGAAGAACATGTGCTCGGTGCGGCATAGGCCAATTCCCACTGCTCCGAAGTTGCTAGCCACTTGTGCGTCGTGGGGCGTGTCGGCATTGGTGCGCACAACAAGCTTGGTGTACTTGTTGCAAAGCTCCATCAGTTCGGCCAAGTCGCCCGTTACTTTGGCGGGTTGTGTGGTAACTTGGCCCAGATAAACTTCGCCAGTGCTACCGTTTAGCGATATGTAATCGCCTTCGCGCAACACCACGCCGTCTATTTCAAGCGTACGTTCCTTATAGTTGATGTTGATGGCACCAGCACCCGAAACACAGCACTTACCCATACCGCGAGCAACAACGGCTGCGTGTGAAGTCATGCCGCCACGTGCGGTAAGGATGCCCTCTGCTGCCGTCATACCTGCGAGGTCTTCGGGCGACGTTTCTATGCGTACCATGATAACTTGGTGTCCTTCCTCGTGCCAGCGCGTGGCATCGTCGGCAAAGAACACTACCTGTCCGCAAGCTGCGCCGGGCGATGCCGGCAAACCGCGGGTAAGAACCTTAGCTTGCTTTTGTGCAGCCTTGTCGAATACGGGGTGCAGCAGTTCGTCTAGCTTGTTGGGCTCGCAACGTTTCAAGGCCGTCTTCTCGTCAATCTCGCCTTCGCGCAGCAAATCCATTGCAATTTTCACCATTGCCGTACCCGTACGTTTTCCGTTACGCGTTTGCAAGAACCACAGTTTGCCGTCTTGTACGGTGAACTCCATGTCTTGCATGTCGTGATAGTGGCGTTCCAGCTTTTCTTGAATGGCGTTAAGCTGAGCGTAAATCTCCGGCATGTTCTCTTCCATAGAGGGATATTGGCTTGCGCGAACGTCTTCGTCGATGAGCTGTTGTGCCGCCCAACGCAACGAACCCTCCTTCGTAATTTGTTGTGGCGTGCGGGTTCCGGCCACCCCATCCTCGCCTTTTGCGTTAACGAGATATTCTCCGTTGAAGATGTTTTCGCCTGTTGCGGCGTCGCGGCTGAAACAAACGCCCGTTGCCGAAGTGTTGCCCATATTGCCGAACACCATCGCTTGCACGTTAACAGCCGTTCCCCATTCGGCGGGGATGCCTTCCATCTTGCGGTAGAGTATGGCGCGTTCGTTCATCCAGCTGTCGAACACGGCGCAGATGGCGCCCCACAGTTGTTCCATCGGGTCGGTGGGGAAATCTTTTCCCGTTTGTTTCTTGATGGCCTGCTTAAACAGTACAACGAGCTTTTTGAGTTCGTCAACGGTCATTTCGTTGTCTAGCTTGATGCCGCGTTCGGCCTTAACTTGCTGTATGATCTCTTCGAAGGGGTCGATGTCTTCCTTATTGGTGGGTTTCATTCCCAGTACCACATCGCCGTACATCTGTACGAAACGGCGGTAGCTGTCGTAAGCGAAACGCTCGTTGCCCGACTTTTCTGCCAATCCTTTGGCCACTTCGTCGTTCAGTCCGAGGTTCAGGATGGTGTCCATCATGCCGGGCATAGAGGCGCGCGCACCCGAACGAACCGACACGAGCAACGGGTTTTGCACGTCGCCAAACTTGCAGTTCATCAGATTTTCAATGTGATTGACAGCCTTTTCAACTTCGCCTTTAAGCAGAGATACGACCTTTTCTTTCCCTTTTTCGAAGTATTCGTTACAAACATCTGTGGTGATGGTGAACCCCGGAGGCACGGGAACGCCGATAAGATTCATTTCAGCCAAGTTGGCTCCTTTACCACCTAGCAGATTTCTCATGTCTGCTTTACCCTCGGCAACGCCATTGCCGAAGGTGTAAACTCTTTTTTCACTCATTGAATTAGAACGTATAATGTTTTCTGTTTTTACCTTTTGCAAATATAGATAAATATTATTGATTTACAAAACTTTCAGCTCCGATTTTGTAAATTGTACATGACAAAAGTGCCTGTTATCGTAAACAGCGAGCAAAATATTCGGATATTTTGAAGGAAATATGTATCTTTGCAGGTGTGTAGCGCAAGTTCGGGCGCGACGTCGGCGTTGCGTGCGATGGTCTTTTGTGAAGAAAAGGGCGGAAAGCGGGCTTGTTTTTCCCCCTCACGGCGCGTGTGCGTTGCACCTTATTATATATATGGCAAGAAAGAGAAAAGAGTTTCCGATATTGGAGAACGTCACCATTACAGACGTTGCGGCAGAAGGAAAGGCGTTGGCGAGGGTCAACGACATGGTTGTTTTCGTACCTTTCGCGGTGCCAGGCGACGTGGTAGACCTCAAAATAAGAAAGAAAAAACACAGCTATTGCGAGGCCGAGGTGGTGCGTTTCGTGAAGTACAGCGACGTGCGCGTTGAGCCCGCGTGCCAACATTTCGGCGTATGCGGCGGCTGCAAGTGGCAAAATTTGCCCTACGAAGAGCAGTTGCGAGCCAAGCAACAGCAGGTGTACGACCAACTTTCGCGTATCTCGCATGTGCAACTTCCCACGTTCCAGCCCATCATGGGCTCGCAGTTAACCCTGCATTATCGCAACAAGTTAGAGTTCGGATGTTCTAACAAGCGTTGGCTAACCCGCGAACAAGTGGCGTCGGGAGAAACTTTCGACACCATGAACGCCATCGGTTTCCACATCACAGGGGCGTTCGATAAGATACTTCCCATCGAGAAATGCTGGCTGATGGACGACTTGCAAAATCAAATTCGCAACGAGATAAGGGACTATGCACTAACACATAACATCACTTTCTTCGACCTTCGACAACAAACAGGACTGCTGCGCGATGTCATGATACGCAATAGCGACACGGGCGAATGGATGGTGTTGGTGCAGTTTCATTTTGAAACAGCCGACGACCCACAAACGGCCGATGCCCTGCTTGCCCACGTGGCCGAACGTTTTCCACAGATAACGTCGCTGCTTTGGGTAGACAACCAAAAATGTAACGACACATTTGCCGACCTGCCCGTGCACGTTTTCAAGGGCAACGACCATATTTTCGAGGTGATGGAAGACCTCCGTTTCAAGGTAGGGCCAAAGAGTTTCTACCAAACCAACACCCAACAAGCCTACCACCTCTACGAAGTGGCGCGCCGCTTTGCCAACTTGAGCGGTATAGAAATTGTTTACGACCTGTACACGGGCACGGGAACAATCGCCAACTTTGTGGCCCGACAGGCCAAGAAAGTGGTGGGTGTGGAGTATGTACCCGAGGCAATAGAAGACGCCAAAGTAAATAGCGAGCTCAACGGAATAGGCAACACCACCTTCTATGCAGGCGATATGAAGGATATTCTGAACGATGACTTTATCGCCAACAACGGACAGCCCGACGTTATTATTACCGATCCACCGCGCGCAGGCATGCACGCCGACGTTATCGAAACCATTATCCGAGCCAATCCCCAACGCATTGTGTACGTTAGCTGCAATCCCGCAACGCAAGCGCGCGACCTTATTGCGCTAGACCAACGCTATGCGGTGGCGGCCGTACAACCCGTAGACATGTTCCCTCATACGCCC
>CAUPVH010000243.1:0-3930 GCA_963514635.1 uncultured Prevotella sp.
CCGTGAGCTTGGTAAGGGTTGAACCCTTGCGAGCCCGTTGTGCCATAAGTGGCACGCAGCACGAAGTCGGAGAGCCACGACAAGTTGGCCAAGAGCGACTCTTTCTTCACGTCCCAGCGCAAACCAGTTGACCAGAATGGCGCCCAACGGTTGTCTTTGCCAAACTCCGACGAGCCATCGAGTCGCAAGTTGAAGTCTACCGAGTACTTATACTTATACGAATAGCCGCCGGCCACTACCCATCCAATACTTCTGCTGGTGGTTTCAATGCCGTCTACCTTTTCGTTATACTTCTTTCCGAAAAGCAAGTTGTCCATATTGTCGTTGGGAAAGCCCGTAACATAGTTGCCGTATGTTTCTCGGCTATGTTCTTGAACGCTCATTCGGGCATTAGCCGTTATATAATGGTCGTCCAGTTGCTTGTTCCAGCTACCCGTAAGGTCTACGCCCCACTTCACCAACTCGCTTTGGCTGCGGCGATAATCGCCTCGCAGCGTGGGATCGGTTTGTCCATCAAAGGCCGTATGCTGTGCTGGACGGAACTTATCTCGGTTGCCCACACTCTTCGATAGCGAGAAGGCCGCCTCAAAGCGCAGGTCTTTTAGGGGTGTGTACTCCACTTTAAACAGTTCGCGTACGCTAAAATTCTTACTCCTGTCTTTGCTGTTGAAAGTGGTGTTGTACATCGGATTGAGGTAATCCGTATCTCCGCCCAATCCCGAAAAGTCGTCTAGGCGTTTCAGCAACTCGCCATTTTCGCCATAAGGTTTAAGATATGGGTTGAGTTGGGTGTACTGATCGAAACTTCCCCAAGGCGATTCGTCGGCCGTAGAATTATCTATTGCGATGCTATTTTTGAGCAACACCTTCGGCAATCGGTATTGAAAGTCGAGCGCACCCGTTAGCACGTCGCGCTTACTACCCTTCATCACGCCAGGCGAATGGTTATACCCCACGTACAAGCGATAGCGCAAAGCCTCGTCGCCACCCTCTAACGTAACGGTGTGCCGTTGCTGTAAAGAGGTTTGCAACGGCTTGTCTAGCCAATAAGTGTCCACTCCCGACAGAACCTGTCGCAGCTTAGATTGGTACAATCTCCATTTATCCACAGTTGGTCCGCCCTGGGTGTACAGTCCGCTAATGCGTTCGGCTTCTAGTTTTTCGCGGGCGTTCATCAGGTTATAGCCCGTCAGGTCGGGGTTTTCAATGCGCAGTTCTCCGCCGTAAGTAACCCATATCCGCCCAGGCTTTGGCGTTTTCGTCTCGATAACGATAACGCCATTGGCGGCTCGCGAGCCATAGATGGCCGTGGCAGCGGCATCTTTAAGCATGACGATAGATGCAACGCGGTCGGGGTCGAGGTCGGCCAAGGCCTGCACGCTAATTTCAAATCCATCCATGATAAGCAGCGGTTGGTTGGCGTAAGTTTCGTATTCGCCCTGCACAGCCAACAGCTTACTACCGGCAGAACTTCCCAAATCCATGTTTGCCCCGCCCCGCATACGCATGTCGGGCAAGCCGTTGGGGTTAGACCCATTGACAATATTCTCGGCAATACGCAAGCCTGGTGCGATGGCCGACAAGGCTTTGGCGATGTTGGTGGTGCTGTAACGCTTGATGTCTTCGCCCTTAATGGTGACTGCCGAGCCTGTAAATCCCTCTTTTTTTCGGTTGAACATACCCGTTACCACAAACTCGTCGAGCATCTTGGCGTCTGATTTGAGCCTTATCGTAAGGCTGGCCTTGGCCTTAACGCTTAGGGCGTGCATGCCCACATAGGTAACGCGCAGCTCACTTCCCTGCGGAATGCTGGGCAAAAAGAAGTTTCCATCGCCGTCGGTGACGGCCTTTTGGCCTGTGGACGTTGCCGTTACGGTAGCTCCCATCACGGGCAACCCGTCTTCATCGGCCACAACGTTGCCCCGCACGTCCACCCTTCCGTCGTTGCCCTTTTGCGTAAGGGGCGCACGTTTCGCGTCCTTATCGGCACTGGGAACAACGGCCCATGCGCAGAAAAGGGGAAAAAGCAGAAGTGAACATAAGGCAAAGCCTCTTAGCACTAGGTTCTTTTTCATAATCAGTTGTTTTGAGATTGGTATTCTTGTAGCACATGTTCACATGGGCAACAGGCTGCGCTAACGCATCTGGTAAGCCTTGTTCATGGCTGTTGCATAGCTAGTTGTTTGCGTGTCGGCATTTCATGGAGAACGGTCGGCACAGGGTTAGCAATGTGGCTAGTATATGGTATGTGGCAGGGAGTTGCACCTTGGCACACGCCCTTGTTACTTTAAAACACGTATTTACGCTCGCAAATTTAGGATTTATTTCACAAATAAACAAATGTTTTGAATGTTTTTGCGTCATTTGCTTATAGAAATGCAACCAATGGAGCAAGTTCTCGTTTGCGCATGAAAACTTATTGCTACATTCACATTGACAAATGTTAAGGTCAACAGACTTCACTAAGCCCTCTTGTACATCGATATCATGGAGAAAGAACGTTTGTCGTTAGGTCAAATGAGCTACGCCAATATACCAATGTGCGCCGAAGACAACAATGTACAAAAGGTATGGGCATGCGAGGTGTAATGCAGTGAAGTTTTGAAGGTTGGTGTAGCATGCAACACCCAATAGCCTTCCAACCAACTGATAGATACTCAACTAAACTTAAAAGCCGAGCTTATGGTATACATAAGCTCGGCTTTCTTTAGTTTTATCCTTCAAGTTCTTCTTCTCCATCATCTATCGGCTCAGCAACAGTTGGAGGATTATTCACAAGCGGGCTAGCCGCAAGTAAAGCAGTCTCTTGCGTAACGCAATAACTCTCTATCGTTGGTGCAATATATATTCTTTTCATCTTCTTGTACATTATTTATTAATCTTTTTCTTTCATTGGGCGAATGGCAAAAGCATTACCTTTTTGGTAAGGTGTTGTAGTTGGATCTACCTCGGTTGACAATACCCGCAATGCATAACTAGTTCCATCTGGATTATAAGAAGAAGGAACAGCCACCCAATAATATCCGATAGGCCTTGAATAAAATGCGCCATCATTCGATCCTAGCCATCCTGTTTGAGAGAAATAGATGGATTGGCCTTGCTCTGCTTTAAAGTTCCAGCCATTGTTCCAATTACCTGTTACATTAAAATTGTTCACGCTTGTAGCTTTACCGCCAGAAGTTGTAAAACCAGTAAAGGCATTTGATGCAGGAACAACAAATCCTACTGGACTTGGGTCGTAAATCGTTTTGACAACCTTATCATCATTAAGACTCTTTGACGTATTTCTAGCCGACCACATATTAACGTATGAGAAGTTGTTATTCCAATCCGTGATGGGATTATTTGCATAGACCAAGTCTGGATTCAATATGGTCTTGCCAATAGTGATATCTGTCATTTTCACATGTGGAGCTCTTCTTATCGAGCCAACAGCCATCGACTCGTCTGTTCCAGGGAATGGGTCCTTACGTCCAAACTGATAAAGCATAGATCGGCCTAAACGCTCTGCACCAGCTCCGTTTTGAGTAATTGTGAATGTAGCGGTTGCTTTTACGCCCTTGTTCTTTACTTCTTGTTCCACTTTCACAAGTACAGAACGCTGCTGTTTGGCAGGTCCGCTGTACTTTGTATACTTAAATCCAATACTCTCGAAGGGGAAAGTATAAGACACCCCTTGCTTATTCTTTACGGTAATGGGGTCTAGTACAAAGGCAGGAGCAAACCACAGGTGCCAACTCCACAATATTTTGCCACCATCACCAAGAACAGCCACTACTGCATTTCCATTTTGGAAAGTGTTAGGAACCTGGAAAGTGAGATAGCCGTTAGAAACATTAGGGTCGACAACTAGCCCATCCGTATCAGCCCATATAACTTTTGCATGGGTGGCAGTGTACTTACCCCCATTGCTGGTTGTAATATAGGGAG
>CAUPVH010000244.1:0-3929 GCA_963514635.1 uncultured Prevotella sp.
TGCGAGAGCTGTGCAAAGACATTCGCTCCACTCCAAGTGAAGGTGAAGAGGCCCATCGTTCCGAAATAATATATTGGTAAAAGGGCGAATGGAAGTAATGCCGTCTTGCCTTTCAGCCAAAAGAATGTCACACAAACAAGGTAGACTAAACTTGCAGGCGAGCAGGCATTGAAAGCGAGCCATTGCACAAAGCTCACTTTCAACGTGAAGAAGAAGTAGCCCGACCCTGATAAGGTGAGTAGCGATAAGGCAATGGCCAGAACGAGACCTACGGCGTTTCTTGTTTTTGTTGTGTTCATAAAGCCATTAAATTAACGAATGGGGATATACACTTCGGTCTTTAATTTCTCTGCGGCAGTTCGCTGACAGTTGTTCAAGTACTTCTCAAACATCGGTTCATCCCGCAGTTCGTATTCGCTGTTCACTAGCCATCGCATGGCTTCATCGTAAACGGCAGCGAGGTTTTCGTAAGGACCTTGATACGCAAACATGGCGTATATGCCGCCAACGAGAGTTTTGCAGCTAACTCCGTCTTGGGGTTTGGCAGGTTTGTGTATGGCTAGGCATACGTCGCTACGTTGTTGGTTGGATTCGGTAACTTTTGGGTCGTCGTACGAGATGCAAAGCGATTCGATTCCCTTAGTGAAAAGTTTCTGCGATTTCACTACGCCCCAGAGGCGTTGGTAGGCATCATCGTAGTTTAGCGAACCATATTCGCCCATCAGCGAAACGTAGATAAGACTCTTATCTTCCAATGTTACTAGCTTTGGTGCTTTGAGTGCCAAGTTCTCATTGATAACTTCTCTCTTCATAATATATATGTTTTTATCCATTCTGTATTGTGTGGGAGTGATGCCATATCGGTTTTTAAAGGCTTTTGATAGCGAAGCAGGACTTTCGTAACCGATGTTGTAGGCTATCTCTTCTACCGCAAGCGACGAGTAACGCAACAGTTGGGCGGCTGTTTCTACCCTCAGTCGCGCGATAAAGGCGATGGGCGATTCGCCTTTTATGGCTTTGAAGATACGACAGAAATGAAAGCAAGACAGATTGGCCACACGTGCCAATGTCTTCACATCTATCGTTTCGTCGAGATGCGTGGCGATGTAGTGGCTCGCCGTATTAATACTTTGTATATAACTGTTTCGGGTTGTTGGTTTCATACACACATGGGGATTATTCTGATAGCAAAGTTACAATGCTTTTATTAAGTTCGCTTTTCCTACCTTGCTAATTTGCAAAACGAAGGCCAATTTCTGACTGATACACCATCCCATTTGCTACAAACACACGAACGCCCGATTGCTCTTAACAATCGGGCGTTCGTGTTTCGTGCAGCATTCTTTCGGTTTATCTTTGATACTTAAAGCGTTTGATACTCTTCTTAGGTGTTTTCTCAAACTCTTCTGTATGGATTTCGATGCTTGACAACTTGCTGTACGCAGGCAATATCTCATTTAGTTGTTGACGGTTTTGCTCCATCAGATTCACAAGGTCGTCATTGTTCAATCCCAAGTTTTTGGCCTCATCAAAGTCGGGGAACACAAGGCCAACAAGCTTGTCGCCGTCTTGTACCACCACGCTTTCGGTAACCATCGTCATCGAATTGAGCTTGTCTTCAATCTCTTCTGGGTAAATGTTTTGTCCATTCGACCCAAGCAGCATATTTTTGGAACGACCTTTAATGAACACATTGCCTTCGGCATCCATCAATCCGAGGTCGCCCGTGTGGTACCAACCATCCTTATCAAGCGTTTCGCGTGTTGCCTCTTCATTCTTGTAGTAGCCCAACATCACGTTCAAACCACGTGCTAAGATTTCGCCAGGTACGTTTTGTGGGTCGTTACTGTCTATCTTCACCTCCATATGGACCACAGCTTTGCCGCACGATGTGGGAACAAAGTCCTTATAATCTGCATAAGTGATGATGGGTGCACATTCGGTTGCGCCATAACCAACGGTAAAGGGCAGGTCGATGCGGGTGAGGAAAGCCTCAACTTCGCGGTTGAACGCCGCTCCGCCTATGATAATTTCATAGAACTCTCCGCCAAAAGCCGCCGCCACTTGCTCTTTAATCTTTTGGTTTATCTTCTTGTTTATCACAGGCATATTGAGCAACAAGCGCATCTTGTTGTTCTGAATTTTCGGGAAAACACGTTTCCTAATAATCTTTTCGATAACCAACGGCACGGCGATAATCACTTTGGGCTTAATCTCTGCGAACGCCTGGGCGATGATAGCAGGACTTGGTATGCGATTGAGATAATAAATATGACAGCCACAACAGAACTCGAAAATAAACTCGAACGCCATGCCATACATGTGGGCCATAGGCAGAATGCTGATGATATGCGCACCAGGCGACACGTGCGGACCTAGCACGCCAATGGCGAAATCTAAGTTGCTCCACAGTGCGCGGTAGGGAATCATCACACCTTTAGAAAAGCCTGTGGTGCCGCTTGTGTAGTTGATAAGCGCCAGTTCGTTGGGGTTTTCCTCTATATAATAGTTCACATGCTCTTTACGGAAGTACTTGGGGTACTTCTTACCGAACATCTCATTAAGGTGTTCGCGTGCGTAAGTAAGTTTATCGGTACGCGAAAGCACCAACGAATAGTCGGGAATGTAGATGATCCCTTCAAGTGTGGGCATCTTGGTAGCGTCTATCGTAGTTGCCACCACATCGCCCACAAAGAGCAACTTGGTCTCCGAATGGTTCACGATGTTGTGCATTTGGTCGGCGGTAAACTCGTGTAGCACGGGTACGGCCACCGCTCCATAGGTGAGCGTTGCCAAAAAAGCCACCGCCCAGTTAGCGCTGTTGCGCCCTGCAAGGGCAATCTTGTCGCCCTTTACTACCCCGCTGTTTTCGAAGAGAATGTGCAATTTCTCTATTTTACGCGCCACATCATGGTATTGTAGCGTTTGCCCTTTGAAGTCGGTCAGCGCATCAAGGTCCCAATGATCTATGATGCTCTTCTGAACGCAGGCATTAAAGCTAGGTATCTTTTCCATATCTTGTTTGCTTTTAAACGTTATACTTGGTTTTGGTGCTAACCTTTAACCGCTATTCTCTGTTTATCGTTCTTTATTATATCACACGTTTTGGTAAAGGTAGCGTTTTATGCTACGCTTGGGGGTTTTCTCAAACTCTGTGTCATGCAACTTAATGGCCGACAGCTTGCAGTAAGTGGGCAAGATGGTGTTCAACTCGTGTCGGTTCTGTTCCATAATGGCCTCCAACTCTTCGGGCGAGAGGTCGAGCGATGCAACTTCTTCCATTTCGGGGTACACCAAACCTACTAGTTTATCGCCCTTTTGCACCACAAGACTCTCGTTAACCAAGGTCATCGAGTTGAGTTTATCCTCAATTTCCTCCGGAAATACATTTTGGCCATTCGACCCAAGCAGCATATTCTTAATGCGCCCGCGTATATAGATGTGTCCATCGGGGCTCATCGTAGCCAAGTCGCCCGTGTGATACCATCCGTCTTTATCTAATACTTGCCTCGTTGCCTCCTCGTTTTTATAGTAACCCTGCATCACATTGATGCCGCGCGCCACGATTTCGCCTGGAACATTTAGCGGGTCGTTGCTCGCAATCTTTACCTCAACGTGTCGAACAGGCATGCCGCACGAACCTGCTGCAAACTGACTTTGGTCGGTAAAGGTTAATACGGGTGCGGTTTCGGTGGTGCCATACACCACCGTGATGGGGAAACCAATATCTGTAAGAAAGTCTTCTATCTCCTTATTAAGACTAGCTCCGCCCACAATCACTTCGTAAACGTTTCCTCCGAAGAGGTCGCGAACCATCTGGCAAAGGCTGCTTTTCACCTTCTTACCTATCACCGGCATGCTGGTCAGCAACTTAATGCGGTTGTTTTGCACCTGCGGAAATATCTTCTTACGTATAATCTTGTCTACCA
>CAUPVH010000245.1:0-3927 GCA_963514635.1 uncultured Prevotella sp.
CCCCTATGCAGGCATTGTTATCAAAAGGCGATGCAAGCAAGGAAAGGGGAATATTAAATAGGAGTAGTGCGACTGATAAAACCAAATTGCTGATGAGCGGGGCCGAAACAGGTTGGGCGATGCTGCAATCTGCCTAAGCTTGTCATTTCCCCTCCGTCTTATAAGTCTTATTATTTCTGTTTCCCTCCCCCTTTTAATAAATAAGCTAAACAACAATAGATATGTTAGAAGAGAAAATAACCCTAGACAAACTGATAAGGTGGGTAATCTGTGGCCTGATTATCTTTGCCGTTTACTTCATTACCAACAGCATGAGCGAGGTGCTTTTGCCCTTTTTCGTTGCTTGCTTGTTGGCTTACCTGCTCTATCCTTTGGTGAAATTCACCGAGAAATACTTGCGCATACGCATTCGCGCGCTGTCTATCGTCTTCGTTTTGTTGGTTCTTGTGGGATTGATTACAGGCGTTGGACTGCTTGTGGTGCCGTCGTTGATAGACCAGTTCGACAAGATTTCTGAGTTGGCTGCACGTTATTTGGGCAGTTCCAAAAGCTCGGGCGACCTTTCTGGCTATATTCAACATTGGTTGCGCGAACACCAAGAAGACATCGACCGCCTTATTAAGAGCAAAGACTTTAACGATGCCGTGCGTACGGCCATGCCCAAATTGTTTAACCTTTTGGGGCAGACGGCAAGTGTGGTGGTGAGTATCGTGGCATCGTGCATCACCTTATTATATATGTTCTTCATTTTGCTCGATTACGAGTTCCTTACCGACAATTGGGTGCGCATATTCCCCAAGAAGTATCGCCCCTTCTGGAACGAGCTGGCGCAAGATGCCTCGCGCGAACTTAACAATTACATTCGTGGGCAAGGGCTGGTGTCGCTCATCATGGGAATAATGTTCTGCATCGGCTTTACCATCATTGATTTTCCCATGGCTATCGGCATGGGTATTCTTATTGGGGTGATGAATCTTGTGCCTTACCTGCACACATTCGCTCTTATTCCCACGGCATTCTTGGCTCTTCTTAAAGCAGCCGACACAGGACAGAACTTTTGGATTATCTTCGGAACGGCCATTTTGGTGTTCGCCGTGGTGCAGATTATCTCCGATATGGTGGTGACGCCGCGCGTAATGGGTAAGGCTATGGGGTTAAATCCTGCCATCATACTGCTTTCGTTGTCTGTGTGGGGGGCGTTATTGGGCTTTATTGGGGTTATCATTGCCCTGCCGCTCACCACCCTTATCATTGCTTACTGGCAGCGGTATGTTACCAAAGAAAAGGTGGATGTTGAGCCCGAAACCACCGAAAAGCCAGCAAAAACAGATGCCTAAAACCAAATAAAACAGCATAAGCGGATAAAAAACACGCAATTTGTTTGCGGGATTGGCCAAAAGTATGTACCTTTGCACTCGCAAAACAAAAACGCTTTGTTGGAAGATCCGCTAGCTCAGTTGGTAGAGCACAACACTTTTAATGTTGGGGTCTTGGGTTCGAGCCCCAAGCGGATCACGAAAAAGGGCACTCGTAAGGGTGTCCTTTTTCATGTATTTGGCTGTTATCGCTCTTTTGTTCGGTCTTTTTATGCCCCTTGATTTTGGCTAACTGAAATCATATTTCTCTAATGGTACATGAGAACAAAACATACCTCTCCTTTATTATAATGTTAATCGCATTTGTACCAAACATTCATTTTCACAATCTCCTTTTTCGACTTTTAATCATTTTGATCGTAATAATAGTAAAAGCAACAAGAGCCAAATGGAACAAAACGAAGTGGACCAAATTGTCGTTCAGTGTCGGGAAGGTAGCAAAGAAGCTTTCCGACGGTTGGTGAGAGAATACCAAAGTATGGTTTTCTCACTAACGCTGAAGATGCTTTGCGATGAAAGGGATGCGGAAGACGCCTGTCAGGATACCTTCGTTAACGTTTGGCTGAATTTGCACAAGTATAATTCGGAGAAAGGAAAGTTTTCTACGTGGATATATGCCATTGCCTCGAACATTTGCCTAGACAAGCTTAAACGTCGTAAACCGCAACTACCCATGCCGTCAGACGAAAGCAAATTCAGGGCTTACGCTGCCAACCCATCTCCCGAACGGCAACTCATGAATGCAGAATGGGTGTCTATCGTGAAGGTGTTGACGGCAAAACTCAGTGCTAAACAACAACTTGTTTTCACCCTGCGCGTACTAGAAAACCTTCCAATTGAAGACATTGAGCGTATCACCAATATGAATGCAACCAAGATAAAGAGCAACCTATATGTTGCTAAACAACAGATTAAACAACAACTAATACAACTAGGTTATGAACAAGAATGACAACTTATACTCCAATATAATAAGAGGACTGCAAGGAAAACAACCTTCTCTTGAGCATCCAGACGAAATGATAAACGGTGTGATGGCGCGTATAAAACAACAAAAGCGGCAACGCCTACACATTATTGCACTTCGTTTCTGCGCCTCTGCGGCATCAATGGCTCTGGTATTAGGTATAGCCGAATGTGTTAGAGCTATGCCCCAAAACAACAATATGGCGTTGCTATACTTGCAAAAAAACATCACGCAGAAAACCGATGAGGCGTATTTCAAGAACAAGTATTTGAAAAAAAACAGATATGAACTTATAAAACAAAACTTTTATGAAAACAAAAAATAGTTGGCTTATCCTGTTTTTTGCCGCATTTATGGTTGCATGTGGCAATAAGTACCAAGGAAGTGCAACCACGGTTGTTAACGAAGACGGGACATGTAGCAGGGAATTGTCTTTCCAACTCGATTCGGCACAGCTTGTTAGCGGATTGTTCAATCAAGGCGAAAGCATGGTGAGATGGGACAAAGGTTGGCAGTTGTCATGGGGAATAAAGGGCGATAGCCTTCGACACGCATTCCCCGTGGAACTTAAAGCTTATCAAGCGCTCAGCAGACGATGTCAGAAAGATGGGCGTACGGCAGCAGACACTATCTTGGTATATGCCAAAAGTAACTTCGTTTCTGTGGAAGAAATGGCCAAAGCAACAACGTTTATTGTGGGCTCACGGCATATCACACCGCGAATAACCTTTAAGCGTACGCGAGGTTTCTTCCATACCGAGTACAGATACGAAGAAGTTTATCCCCAACAACACATCAATTGTCCCATCCCCATGAGTAAATTCTTTACCAAAGATGAGATTGGGTTTTGGCTTAGCGGTAAACCCGACCTTGTTGAAGATCTTAATGGCATTGAGATAGACGACATCACACAGCACCTTAAAACAAAATACACTCAGTGGCTTGTTGCCAACGATTTTGAACTGACTTATCAAACGATACTCAAAAACTATTCGCGCATAGCGGCGAAAGCGATAGACAAGCAGCGTTTTGTGGCCTTGCACGACACGCTTTTTCGGGAGTATTCAAGAGAAACCGACCCAACGGCCATCTATATGTATAAATCCAGGTGGTTTAAGAATTTCTTCCATTCGGACGTTTATTCGGAAATACTCGACAATGATACGTTGATGAGAGAAGTTGATGCCGCTCAAAGAGATTTCCTTGCCCTATCAATGTTCAACATCGATTATAAACTTACCTTTCTCGGTGCTGATAATCCGTCCACACTAAGCAGACTTACGGGTAACAGACTAATGGCTGGCGATGTGGTTATATCGCCCTGCATAATCAAAAAGAACCTATGGGCGTTTGCTTTAACGGGAGCAGTGCTGGTTCTTTCGCTAGTGTTGTTGGTGTTAAAGAGAAAGAAACGTTGAAATATGTTTTGTAAATCGCTTTCAACGATCTTTGAGATTTATATTGCTCATCTTCTGTTTGCCCCTTGAAAAGCAAGCAGAAGATGTTTTTTCTAGGTGACAGGGCGTTAAATTCACTTGTCCTAATTAGCCGTTTTCTAGTATTTGGTGAGACGTAGTTTATAGC